>CAZZHO010000036.1:0-20806 GCA_964653795.1 uncultured Roseivirgaceae bacterium
TGCTGTAGATACTGACGAACGATTCAATGCAGCCATTTTTCACCGATTCACCGGCACAGGTAACGAGCTGAACTTCGCTGTTCAACCCAATAATGCCATCAATGTCAGTGCGGCAGATATCGCCATGACTATTACCCAAGCAGCAAGGGTAGGTATAGGAACTAGCGCCCCTTCTACGCTAATGGAATTGCAAACTGCTACTGGTACAGCGCCTTCTTTAGAGATTCAAACGACCAGTGCAAGTGGCGAGGCTTCAGTGAGATTTGTAGCTACCAGTAATACCTTCTCTGCTGGAGTGGATGAAAATGGTTCCTTTAAAATTGCAGATAACACAGCTTTAGGCTCCAATGACCGACTGGAGGTTAATTCTGCCGGAAAATTCCTTTTTGGAGGAAGCACTGAAGTAGGAGGTGCCAGTTATATGTTTAATCAGGTAACAACGGGTTTCGGTGGAATGTATGTCAATACTTCCACTGGTGGTGAGCCATTTTACGGATACGCGGCAGGCGGAACATTCAACGCCTATCATTATGTGGATGGAGGTGACGCCAACAAATGGAAATTATATGTCGGAGCAGTACGCATGACCGTTCAGCAAGATGGCGATATAGGTATTGGGACTACTGCTCCTTCTGCCAAATTGGATGTGGTTGGAGATGTTGAGGTTAACGGAGCAATCGTGACCCCAGCATCAGGAACTACCACTGTGTCTGGCTCTAGCTATGTTTTGACAAAGCCGAGCAGAAGAGTGGTAAGGTTAAACGCAACCACAAACTCAACAATGACAGGCATTGCAGCAGGCGATGATGGCCAAGAAGTAATATTGATAAAGACAGCCGGAGCAGGAGTAGTTACACTTGATGCAATGTGCTGTGGAGGGATTTCCGGTACAACTGGACTAGTTCTAAATGGAGGAACAGACTACAACCTGTCAATTGGCTACACTGTCCATCTCATTTACGATAGTGCCCTTTCTGCTTGGCTTGAAATAGGTCGTGGAGCGAATATTAGCGTGATCAACTAATTCAAAGAGCCATGCAAAACTTGCTTACAAGACTCTTTTCCCTTTTGGCGAGCAGTTTGATTATTCAGTCGGCGATATCTCAAATGCATATAAACAATGCTGGTGTGACCATCACTGAAGGCACAGTTATGGCTGCTTCTACAGTTTCAGGTAGTGGCGATATGGATTGGAGAGGTGACCTATACTTACAAGGAGACCTTTCACTGTCAAATCAGGTCAATTCAATCGGCAGTCTCTACCTGGTAGGCAATGAGCAATCTTTGGCTTTTGGGACCAATTCGACCATGGCCAATGTGTTTGTTCATGGCAATGGAAATAAGATCCTGGCGAGTGATCTTACCATTGGCAGCCAGCTGTCCTTTGGAGGAAATACCAAGCTCTCTATTGGCCAGGCTAAATTGTTACTCTCTGAAAATGCCGACATTAATGGCGCAGGAACCAATGCCTATGTTATTGGTAAGCTCTTTAGGAGAGGTGATGGCACACTATTATACCCTGTAGGAACCACCTCCGCTTATCTTCCCGCGACATTATCAGCGGTAGAAGGAATTAACCAGGAGATTGCCATCACGGCCTTTGACCAGGACCCCCAAGGTGCTGCCGGATTCGGCTTGCTATCCAGGTCCTCCAGTAGGTACTGGCAATTGGAAGTAAGCAGTGGAGCTGTTAGTGCCGGTTTTATAGGGCTTTCTTTTGCCAATGAAAACGACCTTTCTACCATCAATGAGGCGGTTGTTGCAAAGTCTTCAGCCCCAGGTCAATCTTTTCAAAGCTGGGGAGGAATGAACCAATCTGGTGATCTGGCCTCGGGTTCGGTAACCTCTACAGGGATTATTGAGTCAGGGATTTACACCGTTGGAAAGTTTTTTGATGAAAGCCTGAAGACGCAGGACTCCCTGGCATTAGTAGAAATTTATAATGCCCTAGCTGGTACTAACTGGACTGATAATTCTGGATGGTTGTCTTCAGATGTGAGTAGCTGGCTAGGTGTTACGGTGGAAAATAAAAGGATCAGGGCCCTTGACTTACCTGGAAACAACTTAAGTGGAGCTTTTCCAGACTTAAGTGATGGACTAGAAGTGCTAGCTGATCTTAACCTTGCAGGAAATCAAATTTCCGGCTTCAACTCAAGGTCTACTTTGACAGGTTTAGAACAAGTTGATTTATCCAACAATGCCTTATCCTTTGGGGATTTGGAGAATTTTTCTTCTGTAACCACCAGCACTTTAGGGCCACAGGCTGACGTATTGACTGCCACGGCAGTTCTACAGGAACTGGGCAGCAACTATACTGTAGACAGAACTATTTCCGGAAGCCAGAATATCTATAGATGGTTCAAGGATGATAGTTTTTTCCAGGAAGCTGGTAGCACTATTTCAGTATCTGTCAACTCTTTCGAGGACGAGGCAACCTACTATGCTGAAGTGACTAATAGTCTGGTACCCAATGTCGTCTTGAAAACGGCCCCGTTAGCGCTTCGCGTTAGCTCACTTGAGCGTGATAGCCTGGCGCTTCTGAGCATTTTTGAAGCAGCAAGTGGCACGAACTGGACTAACGGTGCGAATTGGCCTGAAAATACTGATATCAGTACCTGGCAAGGAGTGACTGTTGAGAATAACAGGGTTTCGGAACTGGACCTATCTAACTCGAATGTTACAGGTGAAATGCCTCAGGACTTAAGTCAAATAGGGAATCTTTCAGCACTAAGACTGTCTGGCAATCAAATAAGTGGTCTTCCGGATTTGACACCTCTTTCTTCTACGTTGGTAGAAATTGACGTCAGCAATAATCTCTTGGATTTTGGCGATCTGGAACCAAACATTGGTATCACACCAAACATGCAATACTTGGGTCAGGGACTGGTTGGAGAAGATAGTGTTGAAATCCTAGCCCCTAGGGGCTCCAGCTATTCTTTTGACTTACCAATAGAAGGAACAAATAATGTTTTTGAATGGACTAGATTAAATGCTTTTGGCGAAAGAGTTATAATAAACCCTTCTAATTCTTTGCAAATAGACAATTTACGGTTTGAAACTATGGGTATTTTCACAGCTAGCATCACAAATGCCAAGGTGCCGGGACTCGTCCTTCAATCAAAACCGGTGAAAATTTTTGCCACATCTTCATTAAGTGGAACCATTTCAGGTGAGGAAGGTAAAAAACTAGAAATCGGGACAATTCAGGCTTTACGAGTTCCTTTTAGTGGGGAAGGAGTAATTGGTTATGACTCACTCACTGCTAGCTCTATTGTTAATGGCGATTATAGCTTTGATGAACTTGTACTAGGCGATTTGGTGCTGATAGCGAGAGTGGATGATAGTAATTTATTTATTCCAACCTATTTCCAAGGCTCAGACTTGTGGGAAGAAGCGGACTTAATAGAATTTCGAAATAATTTAACACTACCAGATTATTCTATGGTTCTCAATCCTGTGGAACTGACCTCAGCAGATGGCGATGGCACTGTAGGCCTTCTTGTTGAAAGTAATTTTTCAGATGAAAACGGTTCTAACAAAAATCGCTTTTCGGCTAGAAGAAAGCTTCAAAAGGTTGGCTGTTCTTTGCGCAGGAGTCGAAGGGCTACTGGCGGTAGACCAGAAAATGATGATTTTGAGTTGGTTGTCTATAAAGAAACCGATGCTGACGGTCGTGTCACTTTTGAAAATTTGCCTCCAGATACTTATCGCTTAAATATTGAGTATCCCGGAATCCCGATGGACCCCAATTCTTTCATTGAATTTGAAGTAGGAGAGGGAGGTCTTGAAAACAATACGCTTGAACTGGAAGCAACGGTAGATGAAGATGGTATTGCTGTAGAACTGGTTGAAGAGCTTGGTTTCTACAGAAACTACTTCAAGGATCTGGAGCTTTACCCTAACCCGGTGGAGGACGAATTGACCATTCAGTATTCTAAGCTACTCAGCAAGAATGTGAAAGTTCAGTTTTTGAACCTACAAGGGCAATTGGTGAAAGAAGAAACAGTTGAAGCCGGATATCAGCGAAGAATGTTATTCGACACAAGAGACATTGGGGACGGTATATACCTGGTTAGGTTTATTGACCCTACAAGAAAGGAGGGACAGAACATCGTCACTTACAGAATAATTGTTAGAAAGAGGTGAAGTCCCTCTTGGTTGGTTGGAATCCCGGAGTTAAATCCGGGATTCATTTTTTTTACTTGACCCTTCTGAACGTAATCTGGCCGCCAGTATGGGGCCCTTCACAATCTTCTCCTTCAAAAGAAATATTCAGCAATATATCATTAGCTATTGTTCCTTCTCCTTCATAAAAACCGGGACAATCGTCATAAAAGGTTCCGTTTACTCCTGTAAAGCCTCCGACTGATTGGCCATAAGTAAAGTCCACAATTTCACTGCCTTCCACTGTGAAGGAAATACCCCCATCATTGGACCCTCCACAACAGGAAGTAAAATTCCCTGAGTAAAAGAAGTTGCCACGTACAGTATTTCCCGAACTGAATAGAATGGCTGAGATACCGAAGTTGGTGTAGAGATTATCCGACCAGGTTCCAACATACTCACCATCGTAGATACCTGCTGATGAAAGCGAAAATGGATCCGAGGGAATTGTGACTTTATTGTTTTGCGGCGTAAATACCTGCAGGGTGTAAGGCGTGTTGTCCCTTACATTTTCACCACCTGTATCCTGAGTGATAGTGGTCAGCTTTATCGACCTACTTTCGTCTGGTGAGAGCGTATATTTCTGGACCTGATTGTCAGGTAGCGATTTTATGGCATCTATTGATACCTGATTATCTTCTTTATTGACCACAATCCAGAATTCATTCAACTCTGGAGAGGCAAGGTCGAAACTGACTCGGATATCTGAGCCACTTTGATCATTGCCCACATCAAAAGCAACGATCTTGCTAACTAGTGATGAGATTTCGTCTTCATCAGCTTCTGAGCATCCGGTGAAAAAAGTGATAATCAGCAGAAATAAATTTATGCGATGATTTTTCATTTGAATTGACTTTTGTCCAAGACAATTCAGCGCATGCTAAATGGTAAAGAGTTGTCGGATTTAACTCAATTCTGCGATTTCGTCCATTTTTTGCTTTCTATAATCTGCGGGAGTAAGACCTGTCAATCTTTTGAAATGTTGGTGAAATGAGACTTTGTTGTTGAAGCCAGCATCTAAAGCAATGGCTACCAACTTAGCTTTTTCATTTTCCGGATCAGACAACAATTTCTTCGCGTAGGCCACTCTTTTTTCGTTGAGAAACTCCGTAAAGGTCTTTCCCAGGTGGTGGTTGATGGTTTGTGAAATGTGGTGTCGCGAGGAATTTAGAGCTGCTGACAACTGGTCTAAAGAGAATTCAGGGCTGGTGAAAGCTTTTTGATCATCGACATATTGTTGGATTTCCAAAGCCAGAATGGATTCATGGCGGTTATCCAGACTACTATTTTTATAGCGCTTCACTACTTCATATACTTTGGGGTTTATGAATGAATCATATGAAATAGAGTAAATGGCGCCGATACAAATGAAGCTAATGATGTAGTCTACTTCCAAAGGCATCATATCTATTTGGCTGAAAGTGAAATACACCAGCCGCCCTGCTGTATAAATGCACATGGCTAGCAAAGCTTTTTTCAGCCAGGCTAATTTGAATATGCTCCAGGCTCGAAATAGTAAGAAACAGTAGAGGCTCCAGTGAACTAGTTTTCCATAGTTGTAAATCAAGTTAATGTACTTTCCGAGTCCAGGGACGTTTGAAAAGTCGAAGAAAGACCACCCGAGGGAATAATACCATACTACGTTGATTCCAAAAGGAAGGAAAATGAGGAAAGGCAGAAAATGTAGCCAATCGACCTTTCTAAACCCTCTTTTTTCATCTATTCTGGTAACAGCATATAAGTAAATAAATGGAGCTAGTAGGTAATCGAACCGATCTACTAATATTTTCAATCCCTCAACGATTGGAGGATCATGAATCTCTCTCCAATAGCTAATCCAGTATATAAGTGTGATAGAAATGGTGATAATACCACCTGCGAGATATAGTCTGGCGTCTTTTTTGGACTTAGCTTGGGAATAGAAAAGGATACCAATGAAAAGGCCTTGACCCACGCCAAAGGCAAGAATTAGGTGAACAATATCTTCCAGGAGCGTCACATCAGTAAAACCCTTTTGAAATCAGTCCCCCTAAAGATTGGAGATATGATTTTAGGCAAAAAGACTCTTTAGCCCTCTCTACCTTCTAAGAAGGCGATCGCCTCCTCTCTGGTTTGTACATGCTTCGCGGGTAGATCCGTAGCGCTTTTTTTGATGAAATCTACTTGCATCCGGGCAATGGCACTTTCCGGGCTGACCACTACGGTGGCGCTTGGCTTTCGTTTTAATATTTGCAGCACGCCTTGCACGTGTATCTCATCTCGGACTTCAGCCGGTGAAGACTTCATTTCATCCAGTTCGTAGATGACTTTGAAGTCGGCTTGCAAATCTTCATCTATGCCCTTGAAAATAGTTGGTAAGTAGTCCGGTACCAGATCGACCGATTGCCAAAAGCCTATGGGTTTGATAATGATGATATTTCGAGCTACATCTACCCCGATGTAGTAGTACTCATTTTTATATTCTGTCATTTGTACTTGACCAATTTTTCATCTTCGTAGCACCAGGCCCATTTTTCTCCCGGCTCCGCCGAAATTACGACGGGGTGCCCATGGCTCTTGTAGTGAGCGGTCATATGTTTATTGGGGGAGGAATCGCAGCATAGGGTTACTCCACATTCTTGACAAGTCCTTAAATGCACCCATCTGTCTCCAGTTTGCATGCATTCCTCGCATTCATAGGCTCTGGGTTCCAGAGACTTTTCAAAATTTTCCAGATGAGAACATTTCGCTGACATGCTATTCAAATTTAATTATTTGCCAGATACTCATGTACAAACTTGATGGCCATGGATCCCTCACCCACGGCACTGGCCACTCTGTTCATCGCGCCTGATCTTACGTCACCTGCGGCGAACACTCCAGGCTCACACGTTTCCAGCAAATAGGGACTTCTACCTCTTTTCCAGACCTTTTTGAAATTAGGATATTTGGTCAGTCCATTTCCGGTTTCTAGGAAGCCTTTTTCATCTTTTATCACATCCAGGGAAATCCAATCTGTCACTGGTTTGGCACCAATGAAAATGAATAAGCCGCCAGCATCAGCCAGCCGCTCTTCTCCGGTGGTTCGGTCTTTTAAAGTGACATGTGTCAGCCGTTCATCACCTTCTACTTTAGTGATCTCAGATTCACCCAGAATGCTGATATTGCTGACTTCCCCTATTTGATCAATCAGGTACTGAGACATACTGGATGAAAGGTCGGGCTTCCGAATAACGATATATAGGTGGCTAGCAAATTTCGAGAGGTACATAGCAGCTTGACCTGCACTATTTCCACCTCCCACAATGTATACTTCCTTGTCTTTAATGCTATGGGCTTCAGTGGTAGCTGCACCGTAGTATACACCCGCGCCAGTGAACTTGTCGATCCCTTCTGCTGGATGTGTTTTGTAGTCTACGCCTGTAGTGAGAATGATCGCCCTGGCATTGATCTTGGATCCGTCCTCCATGGTCAGGGACTTATAGTTTTCGAATATTTCAATGCCCGCTACTTCCCTTGGCGATAAAAAGTCTATACCAAATCGGGTGGCCTGACTGATGGCTCTTCTTGACAATTCTGCTCCGCTGAGACCTTTAGGAAACCCTAGATAATTTTCTATTCTTGAACTAGTACCTGCTTGCCCACCTGGAGCTCTTTTTTCAATCAAAAGTGTATTTAGGCCTTCCGATCCACCGTAAACAGCAGCAGCCAATCCAGCAGGACCAGCACCAATGATGGCCACATCATAAACAGTGTCTTTGGCATCAGATTTTAACCCAACTTTATTGCCTATTTCCTTCAGGCTGGGGTTATTCAGATGTGAGCCGTCTTCAAAAATGACGATGGGCAACTCCTGCATATCCAACTCGAAAGCGCCAATCAGCTCGGTAACACTTTCTTCTGTTTCAACATCTATCCATTTGTATGGGATGAGATTTCCGGCCAGAAAGTCTTTTATACTGTGGGATTTTGGCGACCACTGGTAACCAATGATTTTAGTACCTGAAAAATCCGGAACATAGCCACTCTGCCATTCTTCTAGAAGCTCATCGACTGTAGGATATAGCTTTTCCTCCGGAGGGTCCCATGGTTTGGTCAGGTAGTAGTCAAGCTGCACATCATTGATGGCTTTGATAGCAGCCTCGGTATCAGAGTACGCGGTGAGTAAAGCACGTTTTGCATCTGGGAAGAGCATTTTAGCCTTTTCAAGAAACTCAACCCCCAGCATACCGGGCATTCGTTGGTCAGATATGAATAGGGCGATGGTTTCTCCACTAACTTTAATTTCTTTCAGCGCGTCCAGGGCCTCCTGCGGCTTGTCAGTAGACATAATCTTATAGTCCTTGCGATATCTGGATCTCACGTCACGCATTACAGCTTTCAGGACTGTAGGCTCATCATCCAATAGGAAAATGATTGGTTTCTTCATGTTCAGGCTTTTATTGGGAAGCAGGCTTTAAAATTAGTTTGACCGGGTTTGGATTCTACTGTAAGCGAACCTCTATGATCTTTTACGATGATCCCTCTAGACACCTCCAGGCCAATGCCGGTTCCTTCCCCGATTTCTTTGGTGGTAAAAAACGGATCGAAAATGTGGTCAATCACATCGTCAGGTATTCCAGCACCAGAGTCAATCACGTGGACATTCACAAATTGGGCGTCTTTTACGGTTTTTAGAGTGAGCACTTTTCGCTCCTGTCCTTTCATCGCATCAATGGCATTGTCAATGAGGTTGGTCCAAACCTGATTGAGTGAGCTAGGCAGAATTTCTGCCTCAGAAAGGCTTTCGTCGTATTCTTTGATCACCTCGATTTCTTCTTTCTTAAGCTTGTGCTTGAGCATGGTCAGGGTGTTGTCAATCCCTTCGTGAACGCTGGCCATTTTCTTCTCTGGAGACTGGTCCATGTGGGTGTAGCTCTTCACACTTTTCACAAGGTCACTTATTCTTTGAGAGGCATCCTCTATTTCGGAGACAAGCTTCTCAGTGGTCAACACTTGATTGACCCAATTGATGACACCTGCAAGGTGCTCTGGAGGAACGTCTTCATCTATCGTTGACAGGTCGTCGGGGGAAAACCCAAAATCGACCATGTTCTCTGCTATTTCTTCTGCCTCATCGATATCACGGTCCTCTAGCCAATCCAGGAATTCATCCTCTTTTTCGGACTTTTCCATTAGTGAGAGTTCTTCAGTTTCGGATTCAAGCTTAGAGAAGAGGAGGTGATTTACCCGATCTATTTGCTCTTCATTCATTTTGATCTCTACCACTTCTTTAAACTTTTCAGGAAGTGTGGAAAGGTGACGCTTCAATTCCTGAGCACTCCTCACTACCGCGGCACTTGGGTTGTTGAGCTCATGGGCCAATCCAGCTGAGATCTTGCCAAGCGCTACCATTTTATCATTCTGCTGCTGTAGCTTGGTAAACTCTCTGATTCGAGTACTCATCACATGAACCAGGGCGGTGGTCAGTTCCTCATGTTCGGTGATCATTTGCTTAAATTGATCCCTATGAAGAGACAAGACTGTCGCGGCCGCAGTAGCTTCTGCTGAACCAGATGCTTGTTTTGCTCTTGAGTAGGGCAATAGACCTGTTACTCTTTTTTCATCGATGTTGGCAATGACCCGAAACTGATTGTTTTGATGAACCTTGATGACAAATGATCCACTTAATACAATCTGCATCCGGTCGATAGGGTCGCCGGGCTGAAATAGAAATTCCCCTTCTGCTATTTCAGAAAGGGAACCCTGCTCCACTAGCCATTGGAGCTGGTCTTCAGGCACTTCGCCGAGACCTTCAACTTTTTTTAGTTCTTCTAGTACATTCATTGCATGTGAAGCCTAACTCTACATGCAATATAATAGCGAGAGGAGGATAAAAATTCCCCTAACCGCCTCGCTTTCTCAAATAGATGTTGCCACTGATGGTTTCAAGGTCGGAAAAAGAGCCACCTTCACCAATTCGACCATTGACATTCATGCCTACCACCTGACGGAGCCCATCTTTTCCGTCTGGAAAGGCCACATCCAGGTCTGAATAAATGTCCCCACTGATGGTCTTGACATGAAAATCTAAATCTGCGGTTTCAAGTACATTGAGGTCGATATCGCCGGAAATGGTTTTAAAATACATTGGCTGACCATAGTAGTCGACTGTAAAGTTGGCACTAATCGTTTCTGCGTCGATTTCCATCTGTCTTGGAAGCTTTATGTTGATGGTGATTTCTGAGTTCCAACAATTCTTTCGCTTCTGATCGACGTATTTTTCCCAATTACGTTTATCCATTCCGAAGTAGATACTATTGGCGCGGACAGACTTTTCAATCTTGAACATCTCATCGTCCACGCCATCATTGATATGGACGGTGGCTTCCACTACTACCTGATTGCTATCCCAAATTTCAAAATTGATGTCGTCAGCAAAATCAAAGTTTAGCTTCAGTTTATCCTGATTTTCTACTGCAATGCTTTCCTTTAATTGTGTTTGAGCCATGATGCAAACGCTGGTGCAGATGGCCCATATGGATAATAATGTTCTCATTGCTTTCGTACGTAAATATCTCCACTCACACATCTGACACTCACTTTTACACCACCTCCATTGAGAATGGCATCAGCAGAACCGCCTCCTCCCACACGTTTCATATTGTTGGCATTTGGAAACTCAAAATTTAGGTCTGTATAGATCTCCCCACTGACGGTCCTGAATTCGAAATCGCCCTTGGTGGAGGACGGAAGACTCAGATCAATGTCTCCACTAGTAGAAGTCAGCGAAGTAGGTGAGTTCTGGTCCAGATTCGTAACGATCACATCAATATTGGAGCTTAATGTGCTGGCTACTATGGGACCGGTTACATCTTCAAAAACCAAGTCCCCAATCTTTGATGACACCTCAATTTCTCCTTCCAAATCCTTGAAAAGGATGCCGTCAGCATTTTGAAAACTGTTGTAGTTGACGTAAATCCTGGCTTTCTGGGGAACATAGATCTTGTAGCGTGCCTCATGTGCTTTACGGTGAGTTCCTGAAATTTTCACGATGTTGCCTTCGTTGCTCACAGAAAGCCCAATGCCAGTATTTTCTGGACCCGTTGCTGAAAGAGGTGTCAAGCCTTTTGCTTTGGCTGGATAACCCTGATAGTTGGATGCTTCTATTTTAACTTTCTTGTCGTTGTGACCTATGATTTGCAATTTGGCATACAGATACTCGATGTTGATTGTTAAATCTGAGGTGTTCCCACTTGGTGTGACTTCAAAGTCCTGGGAAAGTGCTACTCCTGGCCATAGGATGGAGAGAAGTACTACAATTTTTATGCTTGTTTTCATTTTAAGTTTTTTTAAATCAATATTTCAATAGCGATTTCTGCCTGTTTTTTGACCTCTGGGCTTGTTTTTTCGCTTTCTACCAATTTTTTCATGGTAGATATTGCCGACTTTTCTTCCGCCTCGACAAGTAGCTGAATAATGGCGATTTGTATCAAAGCGTCATCCTGGTATTCAAGGCTTTCCACTAACCCCACCCTTACAGAGGTGTACTCGATGAAATCCCCTAATGCCTGGACAGCTTCATATCGCACATTTGGACTTTTGTCGGAGCGAGCAGTTTGAATAAGTACTTGGACCAGACCTTCGCTAGGCTCTGATTCGAGATTCTCAATAGAGTTTACGACCTGCAACCGTGTACTGGCAGAAGGTTCTTTGAGTTGACTAGCCAACAATAGCTCCTTCAACATACTCACTTCTTGCAGTAGCTCAGCTTCCTGATTGGGGACGGCCTGTTGACTCATTCTACCAAAACCGTAACCCATTATCACAAGAAGAACGGCAGCGGCGACGCTTGGCCATTGAACCTGAAACGCCTTAGGCTGACTCGATGCAGCCTCCAGCTCCATCATGAAACTCTCCTTTATGCTTTTCGGAGGGCTGAGGGTGCTGGAGCCCTGCAGCAAATCAGAGACTTTTTCAAGCTCCTGAAACCTTTGCATTAAGTTGCTATCCTTTTCCAAAGCTTCAGTTAAGACTTTGTCACTTCTTCCACTTTCCAGATATTCCAGTAAATCTTCGTCACTATACTTACTCATTGTTGCTTAGCTTCTAAGTCCTTATATATATCCCTCAGTTTAGCCACGGCTCTATGCACCTGAACTTTGGTGGCCCCTACTGAGACTTCCCTTATTTGAGCAATATCTTCGTATTTCATTCCTTGCATTTTGGCCATTACGAGTAATTCTCGCTTGTCTGGATCCATTAAGGCAAGGGCCTGGTACAAGACCTGCTCTTTTTCCAATTGGTCATCATTCACTTCTTCTATCCTGTCCGGGATTTCTTCGACGAAATCGAATTGATCATTGTGGACTTTCATTTTTCTAAAGTGATCTCTAACCAAATTGCGCGCAATCTGAAACAACCATATCTCGAAACTCTTACCGGTCTGATAAGAGGTCCGGTACTTCATGACACGCACGAAGGTCTGTTGCGTCAGGTCATTGCCCTCTTCCCAGTCCTGGGTACATTTTACGAAGTAGTTGTAGAGCTTTCGTTGGTAGCGATCAAAGAGGTCTTCCAGGTATTTCAGATTTCCTCCTTTGACCTTATCCATCAAAAGCTCGTCTGAGAAAACTTTCAAATGTTCGCTTTTAAGGTTGTTTCGGTCAAATTACCAGAGGACTCTGTGAAGGTTACAGAAAAGAAAAAATATTTTTTTGCCTGAGAGCCAACCTTTTATATGTACATACAGTAATGGGTGCGAGCGGTGTTTATATTTTGTCTACGCTTCCGGTTTCCGAAGAGGTTCGCCTCTAGGGGCCGGAAGTATTTTTATATACCCTCCTGATCCACTAAATAGACAATAGCCGTCATGGCAGCAGCTCCAAGTTGCAACTCTCTTCTACTCACTTTTTCGAAGACATCATTTTTGGTGTGATGATATTCAAAATATCGCTGAGAATCTGGTAGCAACCCGATCAAAAAGGTGCCTTGAATAGCTAAGGGTCCAATATCTGCACCTCCACCTGGTTGCTCAAAAGAGTGTAAGTCAAAGTCTTTGAAATATCCTTCTCCCCACTCTTTGAGTTGGGCTTGCTGTGCTTCCGTACCAGTTGAGGTGAACCCTCTGGGAACAAATCCCCCACGATCAGATTCCACTGCTGCAATATGTTTCTCACCATTGGCATCGGCAAAATCTGCATAAGCACGCCCACCAGCACCTCCATTTTCTTCGTTCATCCACATCACAGCGCGAAGCGTCCTTTTAGGTTTGATGCCTAATGCCTTGTAAGTTCTCAACACCTCAATGCCTTGTACGCACCCTGAGCCATCATCATGCGCTCCTTCTCCCACATCCCAGGAATCAAGGTGACCGCCTACTGCGATGTACTCATCGGGAAATTCTGTTCCATTGAGTTGTCCGACCACATTGTAGGATAGCTTTTCTCCTTGCATACCGCATGTTGTTCGCAGGTAGATTTTCAAATCATCCTGATCAGCGAGTAGGCTACTGAGCTTCTCAGATTCTTTGGTACTGATGGCTACTGCTGGTATTTGGGCAATATTCGGTTTGTAGCGCAATGTCCCAGTATGGGGAACATCGTCCAAAATGTTGGTTGCCGATCGAACGACGACAGCCTTAGCGCCATATTTTGCTGCTTCGGATGCTCCATAAACTCTTTGAATAACAGACCCGCCATATGCTTGAAAGCTGTTGACAAGACTGCTATTGGCCTTGATATTGAAGAAGACGATCTTTCCCTCCAGTGCTTTCCCTAAATCCTCAACTTCCTGCATCGATTTTACTTCGACTAACTCAGCTACCATGCCTTCAGGCCCTGTTCCAACAGAATTTCCCAAGGCTATCGGGTCAAGGTGAAAGTTCCCTAGCTTCTCAGAATTTAGAATTTTGGCTACTTCTTTCTCCCCTCTCACCCAATGAGGGACCATCACAGGCTGCAGGAATACCGTATCAAAATCATAGCTTTCCATCAATTGACGCGTGTATTCTACTGCGGCGGCAGCTTGTGGAGACCCGCTCAGTCTATGCCCGATTTCCTTAGTCAGATAGCGGAGGTTCTCGTAGATCGGGCTATTATTTAACTGTTCGTTGTAGATCTCTTTTATCTTTTCTTCATGCTGAGCAAAAGTGAGAAGAGAGAAAAAGCAAACGGCGGTAGTCAGTGCAGCTTTCATATCGATGACATTAATATTTGTGCAATATATAGGTCTGCTTCAAAACTCAACCAAAGAATATTATTTATGGCTTGAGGCTTAAATCAATTGATTAGGAAACGGCAGATTCTTCCATTTTAAGTCGGCCGGTACGTGTATCCAAAGAGGCTTGAATGCCAACTGGCAATGTCGCATTGTGCTCCTCGTGACCGAAAGGGAAGCCTTGGATTACCGGAACCTTGTACTTGGCAAATTGATCTTCAAAGACTTCACTAAGCCCAATTGAGGTCTCAAAGTCTTCATCTTCAGGATCAGTGTCACAATCCGTGAAGTAACCCAGAATGATGCCCTTTACGCCCTCTAATACACCTGATTGGCCAATTTGTGTGAGCATTCTATCAATTCGGTAAACAGACTCTCCAATCTCTTCGATGAACAAGATATGATCCTTATAAGAAGTTTGGTAAGGGGTACCAATGAGGCTAGCCAATAGCGAAAGATTTCCTCCGATAAGTCGCCCTTTGGCCTCACCAGGTACTAGTACCTCGCTTTCCGGTTTAATCTTGAATTTTTTACCTTTTTGAGTGGCGTCATTTAGGTAATCTGTAGTGAAGTCGTTGAATGTGGAGGCACCTACTGGTCCATGAAAGGTAATGAGTCCGGTTTTGGCGTAGATCGCTTGATGCATGGCCGTGATGTCGCTGTAACCGATGAAAACCTTAGGGTTATTCCTGATTAGATCATAGTCCAAAAGGGGTAGAATTCTTGCACTGCCATATCCACCTCGTGCACAGAATATTCCCTTCACTGAAGGGTCTTCAAACATTTTGTGAATATCATCAGCTCTTTGCTCATCGGTACCTGAGAGAAAACCTCTTCTGACCCGAAGGTTGTCGGAGTAGGTGATTTCATATCCTAGGTCTTTTAGGTTTTTCACTGCTTTTTCAAAGGCTGTGCGCGTCAGGGCACTTGCAGGTGTCACTAGCCCCACTTTATCTCCCTTTCGGAGGGCTTTGGGTTTGATTACTTCTGCCTTTTCAGCAAGTGAAATGTTTGAGATTGCTGGAGTAGCCGCAGCTAGTGATGAGGCTTTCAGGAAATGTCTTCTATTCATTCTTGTGCTATGAGTGAAATAGCGAATCCCCCACCCGGAGCTAATTCAATAGGCAACGTCATGGTATTGTCTATTTGCAAGCTATCAATTGCGACTGGGTAAGGATCACTTTCCCAATGGGCTTCTTCTCCATCACGGTAAACAATTGCATCGTAGGATATGCTATCAGCAAGAAAATCGAAATTGAGATTGTACGTTCTATTGTTTTCATCTGTTACTCCCCCTACATACCAGTTTTGTCCGTCTCTTTCTTGTCTGGCGATGACAATATATTCTCCTATTTCTCCATCCAGTACTTTGGATTGCTCCCAATCGACTGCTACGTCCCTTATGAACTGAAATTCGGGTTTATTGTCGTAATGCTCAATAAGGTCAGCTGCCATTTGGATGGGGCTGTAAATCACCACGTAAAGCCCCAATTGATGCGCCACTGTGGTGTTCACGCGGCTGTTGTTGGCCGTTTTGTATGGTTTCATTTCAATGTTGAAAATGCCGGGTGTGAAATCAATTGGACCGGCAAGCATCCTTGTGAAGGGCACAATGGTCAAGTGTTCTGGTGGATTACCCTTTTCAATAGACCAGGCATTGAATTCCTGTCCTCGCAACCCTTCCCGGCTTATGGCATTGGGGTAAGTTCTCCTTTTACCGGTTCCTTTGATGGGCTCATGTGCATTGATAGCAATTTTTGAGGCTAATGCTTTTTCCAGGACCATATGGTAATGGTTCACCATCCACTGACCATGATGTCTTTCTCCGTCAGGAATAATAGGACCTACGTAACCGGTTTTCACAGAATGAATCCCCAGGCTTTTCATAAGTGAGAAAGCAGTATCCAGCTGTTGTTCGTATGTCCTGGGAGCAGCAGAGGTCTCGTGATGCATAATCACATCAACATTTTTGAGTTTTCCGTAAGACACGACTTCCTCCAGATCATAGTCAGGGTAGGGAGTTACAAAATCAAATACACCTTCACGGTCCGGAAAACCTATCCATCTTTCCCAGCCTGTATTCCATCCTTCAATCAGGACACCACCGAATCCGTTTTCAGCAGCGAAATCTATGTGTCTTTTGGCATTTTCAGTGGTAGCACCATGTTTTCCCCCTTTGTATTGCCAGGTCGATTTATTCATGTGCATTTCCCACCAAATACCTACATATTTCATGGGTCGGAACCAGGAGACATCCACCGTGCTGTCGGCAGGTTCGTTTAAGTTCACGATCAAATTGCTTTCAATCAAGTCACCAGCAGATTCTGCCAGCTGAATTGTACGCCATGGGGTGGCAAAAGGCAGTTGTCTTTTCACTTTGTGACCTTCAGGAGCGCCTACTAATTCACTTGTGAATTTGAATTTATTCGTGTCTACTTTCAGTGTCATTCCTGCGTAATCGGTAAGGTCCGCTTCATGCAAACTCAAGTAAATACCATCTCTTGTTTTCATGGTTACGGGTGTATTCACAGCATTTTCCGGAATGGTAGTGGCAGCAAGATTCTTATGTCCTCTTTTTGAAATAGCGTCAATTTCAGAAACCCTGGTTGTATTGTACAGGTGCTCGTATATGTCCCAGTCTCCGGGAATCCACCATGTCATATGATCCCCAGTCAGCCGAAACTCCGTATTTTCATCCATTATCGTGACTTCCGACCAGTTGGGTTGGGCTGGAAATTCATATCTAAAGCCCAATCCATCATCATACACCCTGAAAACGAGGTTCAAAACCCTTTTAGGCTCTGACGTTTCGCTGATTTCTAATTTAATTTCATTGTAGTTGTTTTGGACCAAACGCTGTTCACCCCACGGCATCTCCCACTCTTCTGAAAAAGGCGCTTCAGTCCAATTGGTAATGATGAGATTTTCGGAAAAAGAAGGACTATCTAGGAAATCGAACCCGATAAATGAACTATCAATTTGGACTACACTGTCGTACAGTACCTGATAGCCTATTCGATTACTACACTCGAAAATTCTAACAGATATTTTGTTGCCTGGAGAAGACGAGTAGAAGGAGGAGGGTGTTCGCTCGCACCCCAGCAGAAAGCTGATAACCAGAGTAAAAAACAGTAATCTCAAAGAATGCATGGTTTAGTTGGTTGTTTTGTTTTTCCAGTACCTGACCAACCCCGCTACGCTCATCCAAGCGGGATTAGCCGCTTCATACTGTTTGAGGCCAGCGGCAGACACGCCTTTATCAACAAGCTGTTGGGCGGTATACTTGGAGAAGTCTTCTGTCATTTTGGCCATGTCTTGTCCTGCTTCCCATCTGGACTTTATCCAATTAGCCCAATCGTCCAATATGGTCTCCAGTTCATCCAAGTGACCGTTGATTTGATTTTTTTCAATAGCTCCGAAATGGGTCAGAAGGAGTTTTGAAGGATTTCTTTCTCTTAGAAGCTGTATACTGTCCTTCCAGGCTTCAATGTCAATGTCTGGAGGCGGGCAAGGAGCTACAACCGGGCCTGTTCCTATTTTAACACCGGCTACATCCCCACAAAAAATTGTATCCTCAAGTTCCCAGGCAATATGATGCTTAGCATGACCAGGCGTGTGCAGCGCAACAAATTTTTTATCCCCGACAGAGACCTCTTCCAAATGAGAGGTTGAATGGATTTTATTTTCTGGAATATTCTGCATCTGCCCCCAGAGCGTATCCATCATATCCCCATAGATTCTTGTGGCCGATTCCATCAATTTTGACGGGTCTACCATATGTTTTACGCCGAAAGGATGCATAAAGATAGTAGCGCCCTTTTCTGCCATAGCCCATGCAGCCCCGGCATGATCTAAGTGAATGTGTGAAAGGAGTACGTGGCTGATGCTAGCTGGATCGCCAATACCTTGAAGTCCTTTTTCCAGATAAGGGAAAGTAGAATAAGGGCCTGTCTCGATTAACACAAGCCCATCAGAGCTTTCCACAGCAAAAGCTGCAATAGCATTGTCTATGCCTTGGAATCTTAGGTCAAGGGTGTGGGTCATGATCAGTGATTTCGCTGATCAATTTACCACCTTTTAATCATTTTTGATTTCTTCGGCTATTTCTCTTTCTACCTGCTCCATATCTACCTCCTCAAGGTTGTTGAACAGTTCAGATCCATCATCTTTATAAATGTCGTGGATGAATTCAGCGAACTTTTCTGAGATAACCCTCCTTTTCAGTTTCATAGTAGGAGTTAATTCTCCACTTTCAAGTGTCCAGGAACTAGGAACAAGACGGAATTCTTTGATTTTTTCCCACTGTCCGAGCTCTTTGTTTACTTTCTCCATTTCCGCAGCAAATAGGTCGATGATTTGTGGGTCTTTCACCATTTCCCCTAAATCAGCAGCCATGATAAATCTTTTACCTGCTTCCTCTACCAACTCTTCATAGTTTGGAACTATCAAAGCCCCAGGGAACTTTTTGCCATCACCTACTACCATAGCTTGTTCGATAAGCGTAGACTCCTTCAGCTTATTTTCCATTTGTTGAGGTGCTATATACAAGCCTCCGGAAGTCTTAAACATTTCTTTTTTACGGTCCGTGATACGCAAGAAACCGTCTTCAATGACACCAATGTCACCAGTCTTAAGCCAGCCATCCTGAATTACTTCTGCTGTCAGATCGGGCTTCTTATAGTAGCCTTTCATAACGTTTGGACCTTTTACAAGCAATTCGCCATCTTCTCCCAACTTAATCTCAACACCGTCTACTACATTTCCTACGCAGCCAACTCTATAAGAGTCTACAGCGCTTGATGTAACCACGGGAGAAGTCTCAGTAAGGCCATATCCTTCTAGGATTTTAATATCAGCCGCCCAGAAAACCCGAGCCAATCTATCTTGTAGGGAAGCAGCGCCGCATCCTATCTGCTTGATATTACCTCCGAGCGCCTCTTGCCACTTGCTAAATACAAGCTTCCTGGCCACATCAAGCTGCTTTTTGTAGATCACACCCATGTCTTGCCCAGGTTCGTACTTCAACCCAAGATTAATGGCCCAATTGAAGATACCCTTCTTGATTCCACTGAGCTCATTGCTCTTTTTAATGATTTTGTCGTAGACTTTCTCCAACAATCGAGGTACAGTATTAAAAGTCTGTGGTTTAAGCTCCTTCAAATTGTCTCCTATTGTCTCCAGACTTTCGGCATAATATACCGCCACGCTCAGGTACATATAAGTGTATACCAGTGTTCTTTCAAAGACGTGATTCAACGGAAGGAAACTAAGCGCTCTTTCCCCCGGCTCCAATGTTGAATTTTTCACGAGAGACTTGGCACTACTCACTACATTGTTGTGAGTGAGCATGACTCCCTTGGGGTTACCTGTAGTTCCTGAGGTGTAGATAATGGTCAAAAGATCATCTTTCCCCACTTGGGCCATGTGTGGTTTGAGTTCGTTTATATCTCTGGAAGCAGAAGCCTCAAGAAGGGTTTTCCAGTTTTCTTGTCCTGAGATTTTGTTGAATGTGTAAATGTCAACATCAAGTTTTTCGGTTGCGTCCTGGACCTTTGAAAGTATGTCCTTATTGGAGACGAACATGAGTTTGATCTCAGCCTCGCTTATTATATATCGGTAATCTTTTGATCCTATGTTAGGATACATAGGTACGAGCACCGCGCCTATTTGCTGACATGCCAAGTCAATGAAATTCCATTCTGGCCTGTTCTCAGAAACCAATCCCACCCGGTCTCCCTTTTTGATTCCCTTATCTAGCAGGGTCATGGCGATCCTACTGGAAATCGCAATCACTTTTGAGGTGCTAAATTTTACCCACTTTCCGTTCACTTTGTAATTCAGGCAATCCTCTAGTTTGTGCGAGGTGTATTGCTTGAATAGCAAATCAAAGACTCTCATAGCTCGTCGTTTTAGTTCAATAATGTAAATTGGCCAGCAATGCTACGAGGTTTGAAGCAATGCATGGCTATACTTAACGCCATACGGCAATAAATCGTTATGAAAGAGCAAAAAAGTCCATATTTTCAAGATCACATGCCTGGCAATGTGTGTTTTGGCTGCGGCAACGAAAACCATCAAGGCCTCCAGATTAAGAGCTACTGGGAAGGTGATATTGCTGTTTGCGAATGGGAATCTGAAGAGAAATATCACGGATGGCCTAACCTAATGAACGGGGGTATTATCGCGACCTTAATAGATTGTCATTGTATGGGCACTGCCGCCGCGTTTGCCTATAAGAACGAGGGCAGAGCGCTGGATTCCCTGCCTGAATACCGATATGCGACGGGGACACTCTCAGTGAAATACCTCAAGCCAACATCCAACTTACATAAGGTTAGACTAGAGGCTAGAGTGGTGGAGGAAAAGGGTAGGAAAACTACATTGAAGTGTGATGTGCTTTCTCAAGGGATCAAAACAGCTGAATCGGATGTGGTCGCTATCCGAGTTTTTGATAGTAGCCAGCAGC
>CAZZHO010000036.1:20906-31117 GCA_964653795.1 uncultured Roseivirgaceae bacterium
AAAACAGCTGAATCGGATGTGGTCGCTATCCGAGTTTTTGATAGTAGCCAGCAGCAAGGAGAAAACCCTTTTAAATCTTAATTCAATGTTCCCCAAGCTCTTTGAGTTCGGCCCATTAGAGATATATTCCTATGGCTTCATGATAATGCTTGGAGCCTTTTCGGGATTTACCTTTTTGAAAAGAGCGGCCAAAAAGGAGCTTGATATACCAGTAGATAAAATTCAAACACTCGGGCTCTTGATCATTTTAGGGGCTTTCGTCGGAGGGAAGATCTTTTTCTACATGGAGAAACCTTCCTTTTATTTCAATCCTCCGTCGAACATGCTTCATAATTTCCGAACGGGATTCGTTTTTTATGGCTCATTGCTGACAGCTCTGCCTTTATGCTATTGGTATTTTAGGAAGGAGAAATGGCCGGTATGGCCAATGATGGATTTGCTAGCTATCACTGGAGTAATTATCCATCTGTTTGGCAGAATGGGTTGCTTCCTGGCTGGTTGTTGCTATGGGCTTCCTACTAATGCAGCGTGGGGTGTTACTTTCACCCATGAGCACTCCAAAGCAAGGCCGCTGTTTGAGGCATTGCACCCTACACAGCTCTATTCTGTGACATTACTCGGGTCTATCCTTATCATCCTGCTGATGTTTAAAAGACATAAACGTTTTGAAGGGCAGCTATTCTTTATTTACCTCATGCTGTACGCAGCCGGCCGAGCCATCATAGAAGTTTTTCGAGGAGATCTGCGCCGCGGGTTTGTAATCGAGGATTGGGTTTCACATTCGCAGTTTATTAGTCTTGCTATCATCGCGGTAGTTGGCTGGATGTACTATAGATTCTCAAAGAGGGCCAAAAGCTAATGCCTAACTCTTACACTCAGCGCTTTCGGTAACACCTTGATGTTGAAAGGAGGCTTACCCAGATACTCCCCGTCGATATGAGCTTCCAATAAGTCGTTTCCTTTTACTTCAACCTCCTTTACTCTTCTTTCTTCTATTTCTGGTAAACTCAGATGAGAGCCGTTGCTGAGCTTGGGGACATTCAAAAACCTTCTAAGAGGAGAAAGCTTTCCTACCAAGCAGATATCCAATAATCCGTCATCAATTGCTGCATTTGGTGTTAGCTTGAATCCACCGCCGAAGGTGGTCCCATTTCCTACGGTCATAAGAATGAGATCTTTTTGATATTGAATGCTATCCAGGAGTAGGTTGAAAGGCCGTTCCTTATACCCAGCCAAAATTCGCAGTACATGGTAATAGTACGCAGCATGACCTGATAACCACGTCTTCCTATGCAGCATTTCGTAGACAATTTGTCCATCGAAACCTATGCCCACACCATTTATGAAAAGTCTTTCGTTGCAAATACCAAGATCTATTGTCCTGGTTTTCCCATTGAGAATGGTATTTATCTGATCATATAAGGTCTTACCTATGTCCACCACTTTGGTAAAATCATTCCCTGTACCAGCAGGCACTATGCACAAGGTGCTGAGATGATTAGGCCCCATGGCATTGACAACCTGATGAATCGTACCATCGCCACCAACCACTAAAATGTCTGAATGACCGTTGGCTTTCTCCTTAGTGATTTCCCAAAGGTGTTTTTCATCTACAGGATAACAGCAGGTTACAGGAAAATGCGCTTGCAAGGTCGTTCTTACTTTCTCCGCAATCTTTTTGCCTCGCCCTCTTCCGGCTTCAGGGTTGGCGATAAGGAGAAAAGATCTCTGATCCAATTTCCGCGTTTAAAGGTTCTCCATGATGTAGTCCGTCATCATTTGGAAAAGGTGCTTTCTGGCACCATCACCTCTGAGACCATGGGCCAAGTCAGGATAATAAAAGGAATCAAACTGCTTTCCGTCTTTTATCAGCTGCTCTTGCAAAGCAACTGCGTTGGCGAAATGCACATTGTCATCACCTGTTCCGTGGATTAGTAGGAAATTGCCTTTCAGCTTCTTGGTGTGTGAAAGAGGGCTGTTGTCGTCATAACCTCCAGGGTTGTCCTGAGGTCTCCTGAGGTATCTCTCCGTATAGATGGTATCGTAAAATCTCCAGGAAGTGACAGGAGCCACTGCGATGGCTGTTTTGAAATAGTCCGCACCTTTAAACAACGTCAATGATGAGATATAGCCGCCATAGCTCCAACCCCAAATTCCGATTCTGGCCTTATCAACAAATGATAAGCTTCCTAAATATTTGGCCGCTTCAATGTGATCTTCAGATTCTAGTTTACCCAGTTCCTGGTAGGTCATTTTTTTAAAACGCTCACCTTTGCCACCAGTACCTCTGGGGTCGATTACCGCTACGATGTACCCTCTTTGGATGAGCATTTGATGCCATACATTCGTTCTCCAGTTGTTTTGAACGTTTTGAGATCCTGGACCGCTGTATTGATAAAGTAGGACTGGGTATTCGTTGGATTCGTTGAAATCCAAAGGCTTCAAAAAGTATCCATCTAATGAGGTTCCATCAGGTAAATCGAAGGTGAAAAATTCTTTATCACTAAATCCATAATCTTTAGCAGTATTCTCCAAATTGTCATTACTAGCCAGGCTTTTGACGAGCTTGTTTTTATTGGTTGCATATAAGCTGACCGACAGGGCCTTGGAAGAAGAGGACACATAATCCATGAAATACTTTGTATCAGGACTCATATTCAGTGTATGCATGCCCGATAGTGAGGACAGTTTAGTTTCTCCTTTGCCATCGAGCTTCACCCGGTAGAGGTGTCTTTCTTGTGGAGAATCTTTGGTTGAGCGATAGTAGAGCAACCTCTTTTTTTGGTCCAGCCCAACCATGGTCTCTGCTTCCCAGGATCCTTTGGTAATCTGATTGATAAGGTTCCCTTTTAGGTCATACAGGTAGAAATGTTTGAATCCATCCCTCTCCGAGCTCATCAGAAACTCCTTACCATTCTCCAGATAGGTTAGGTCATCTGTAAAAGTGAAATCGATATAAGTGTCTGATTTCTCGGAAAGGATAATGGTGGATTTACCTGTCGAAGCTTCAGCGTGCAACAGGTCCAATTCGTTTTGCCACCTGTTTAATCGTTGGATGGAAAGCTGTGTGGCATCTTTGGTCCATCTAATTCTAGGGATGTAGATATCTTCTTCATCTCCAATATCAACTTTTGACCTGCTACCATCTGCCAGGTGGTGAATCCATATTTCGATCTTAGAGTTCGCTTCTCCGGCCTTAGGGTATTTGTATCGGTAGTCCTGGGGATACAAGGAGCCGTCGACCCATTTTTGCATATTATATTCTGGCACATTGGATTCGTCAAACCTGTAGTAAGCGATATGTTGTCCATCTGGGGACCACTCAAAAGCCTTTGTCAGGTACAGTTCTTCTTCATATACCCAATCCGTGCTGCCATTGATGATTTTATTGTATTCGCCATCAGTCGTGATAGACATGGTTTTTCCTTTCAGGTCGGTTACAAAAAGGTTGTTGTTCTGCACGAAGGCAACTTGATTATCCACTGGCGAAAATGTAGCGTAAGAAGCTCTTTCCTCTGACACCTTTCCAAGTAGCTTATTATTTTCAAGATCATAGGCATAATAAAAACCGGTAAATGATCTTCTATAGATGGATTTTCGATCTGTCAGAAGCAACACTCTCGTCTCATCTCCTGAAAAGAAATAAGCATCAATACTTAATCCAAGCTCGTCACCATCTACCAAAACTGCCACTTCCTCTCCGGTCGTGACATCATATTTCTTCACCTTATTGCTTTCCAGCGCGGAATAGAAACCACCATCCTTCATCCAATTCACCCCTCGGACACTTTCAGGGCTAAAAGTGCCATTCACGATTTCATCAACAGTTATTCTTTTCTGAGCGACCGCAGCAAAGCTGCAAATGGTCAAAGCAATCAATGCTAGTTTTTTCATTTTCATAAAATCCTATTAAAAGGGAAGTCTTTCTAAATCAACATTTCCACCGGTCAATATTATTCCTAATTTTTTTCCTGAGAAAACGGAATTATACCGGAGGACCGCTGCCAAGGGCACAGCACAGGATGGTTCGATCACAATTTTCATCCTTTCCCAAATGAGCCGCATGGCAGAAATAATTTCTTCTTCACTGACGGTGAGTATGTCCTTTGCCGATTCTGTGATAATTTCAAAGTTCTTTTCTCCTAATGAAGTCTTCAGGCCGTCTGCGACCGTTTTTTTACCGGTGGCTGGCACGATCTTTTTGGATTTGAAGGACTGGAATGCATCGTTTACCTGTTCCGGTTCGGCCAGGTACACATCTGTCTGGGGCGTCAAGTACTTTGTTGAAAGTAGGGTGCCAGCTGCCAGCCCTCCACCTCCGACTGGCGTAAGGATAGCATCAAAGTCATTACCATCTTCTATCAACTCTTTTGCAGCAGTGGCCTGTCCGGCAATTACGTTGTAATCATTAAAGGGGTGAATAAACCTTGCTCCCGTTTTTTCAATTACCTCCTCACAAGTGCTAATGCGAGCCGCCTCTGTGGGTTCACAGAATGTGATGTTTGCGCCGTAGTTCGCTACAGCTTTTTTCTTAATCTCCGGAGCATCTGATGGCATTACGATGTGTGCTTGCGTACCCGCTACTTTGGCTGCCAGGGCCACTGCCTGAGCGTGATTTCCCGACGAGTGCGTGGCAAAACCGGTATTCCGTTCTTCCGGACGAATGGAGAAGACATAGTTGGATGCACCCCTCATTTTAAAGGCCCCTATTTTCTGGAAATTTTCACATTTGAACTGAATATCACAGTTAGCGATATCATTTATAGAGTGTGAACTGAGAATGGGTGTTCTGAGGATATATGGGTTGATCCGCAGATGGGCCTGTTTTATGTCTCCTAGCGATGGTTTTTGTTCTAGCATTTGCTATACTTGTTGTATATCACCTAATAACTCATTGAATACTCAGTGCCCAGCACTGAACTTTTAAAATTAGTGAGTAACCAACCATTTTATAGAAATAATGCGGAGCATAAGAAAGATCACAATTCTCAGTTTGTTGACTGTATTGAGTACAGTTGCTTTTGGTCAGGACCAACATGATGGCGGAACTACTTTCGCTACCTGGTTTGGAATCCTTGAACTTCCATTCCTTTTTGTATGTATGTACTTTGCTTTAAGGACCTCAGGAGCACTTCGGGGAGGAATTTTTGGTAAAGGAATGGCGATGATGGCCTGGGGTTTCATTGTAATGGCTGTGGGGCACATGCACATGCAGATAGACCACTTCTTCGGACTTAACATATTCAATGAAATTTTTGGAGTGACTTTCGGTCAAGTCATCTGGTTCATCGCTTTAGTAGTCACATGGACCCTTTCCGGACTTGGGTTTTATTACATCTTTAAAGCAGCCAAAGTAGCATAAACTTCACATGCTCGATTTTTTAAGGAGGAAAGAGTCCTCCAAAAAGCAGGAGCTTAAGCATGGCTTAAACGACTTGCTCACTTTTATGGTAGAAAGGGTCTCCGACGATAAGGAGTACACTATCTTATCCGGCAAGGTGAGCAAGTTTGCTAGTATGTCTGTAGACAAGCAGATCAAAGCCTTGCCCGAGACTTACCTGCTAATCGAGCAATACATTACAGAGCTCAACTCTTCTACCATTCGATCTCGTGATGAGTTGAGAAGTCAGTTAGAGCAAAAGTTTGATTTCGTAAAAGAGATAGACTCCTTGCAGGTTATTTTCCTGCCTCGAGACCAGCAGCCGATCGCCCTGGCTAAGGTTTTTATGACCTCTGTATTGGAAAAAGCTTACAATCTCCTGGGATCAGCAGGGGATAAAATGCTTGTTTCATTGCAGCAATGGTTGGAGACGGTGCCCGATGCCGCTTACACCCCCATACCTTTTAAAATTCAGGAAGAACTGCCAAAAAATGCAGCTGATTGGTATAAGCTGCTATTTGATATTTCTCACACACTTTTCACCAATCTCGAGCTGAAATTCAGTGAAAGTTTTACTGGAAAGATTTACGAGAAGTCGTACGAGGAAATAGCCACTCATTACAAGAGCTTAGAAGATTTTCCGATGATGATAGAGTTGCTACCCAGAAAAATCCTGGATAGTACTCAAATCGACATTCTTTCGAAAAAGAATAAGGAGAACCTATTGACGGGACGAGTAGAGTCCCTAACAGAGCTCAATCAAAAGATTACCAGACAAGCTGAAGAACTTCAGGCGGCGAATGATCTGATCTCTGAGAAGAATAGGGAGATAACTGAATCCATTGATTACGCCAAGAGGATTCAATTCTCCATGATGCCGGAAGCCTCCTCTTTTAGGAAAATCTTCAAAGAGTCTTTTATCTTCTTTAAGCCAAGAGATATTGTCAGTGGGGACTTTTTCTGGTTTAAGAAGCTGGATTATAAGGACCCAAAATATGTCATCGCAGCGGTGGATTGTACGGGCCATGGTGTACCTGGAGCCTTTATGAGTATGCTGGGCATAGAGCATCTGGAGCGTATTGTCAGTATGCGGCAAATACTAGATCCCAGTAAGATCGCGTTGAGGTTGCATAAAGCAATTGTCAATAGGTTGGACAATGACAAACAGGACATGCAAGATGGTATGGACCTGTCTATCTGTTCTATCAACCAAAAGACTAAAACGCTCGAATTTGCCGGTGCCAAGAACTCATTAGTATTCTTTCAAAAAGGGAATATGAAAATGTTTAAAGGAGATCGGCAGTCTATCGGAGAGGTGCATGAAGAGAAGGAGCCTTTCTTTAGTAGACAAAGCGTAAAGATTACGGAACCGACAACTTGCTACCTGTTTTCTGATGGATACGAAGACCAAATAGGGGGTAAGTTCAATAGAAAATATAAGCGGATAAGATTTTTGAAATTGCTTGAGAGAATTCACACCTTACCCATGAAAGAGCAAGCAGACATCCTTGAAAGGGAACTTCATCACTGGATGAACCCTGAGGAAGATGTCAACTTTCAGCAGGTGGATGACATTCTTGTCATGGCTTTCATAGTGGACTTTAAGTGACAATGGAAAATACAAAGACCAAAGTAGTAATCGATCCAACGAGTGTTACTCCCTATGTGGTGATCGATTCGGAGGAGGATCTCTTCGAGATAAAGGGAAGGTCAAGTCCTGAGGTATCAATCAATTTTTATACGCCCATTTATGAATACCTGGAAGACTATTCATCTTCCAATAGTGGAGGTGACTTCACGGCTAATTTTGCCCTTGAATACTTCAATACAAGCTCGACAAAATGTCTGTTGGGTGTATTGAAACGTCTGGCCAATTTGGAAAAACTGGGTAAAAAGGTCGTTGTAAACTGGTACTACGAGGAGGACGATGAAGACGTCCTTGAAATAGGTGAAGACCTGTCATACTTTGTCGACCTGGAATTCAACTTCTTGCCACTCGAAGGTGACGGAGAAGATGAGGACTTCTACTTTTAGTGAGCCTCTAACCAGTTTTCTCCCACACCCATTCCTACTTCCATAGGCACCTCCATAGGTATAGCATTCTTCATGAATTGCTCAACGTTTGATTGCAGTTCTGATACCTCAGAATTATGAGCTTCGAACACCAATTCATCATGAACTTGCATGATCATTCTGGATTTTAAGTTCTCCTTCTTCATCCAGTTATGAATGTTGATCATGGCTATTTTGATCATATCTGCAGCGCTGCCCTGTATTGGCGCATTCACAGCATTTCTTTCATCAAAACCTCTTGTTGTGAAGTTCCTAGAGTTGATATTCCTCAAGTATCTTCTTCTGCCCAAAATGGTCTCAGCGTACTCTTTCTTCTTCGCGTCTTCCACGCACTGCTCCATGTAGGCCTTCACCGATGGAAACTCTCTAAAGTAGGCTTCAATAATTTCAGAAGCTTCACCTCTTGGTATGTTCAGGTTTTGGGATAGACCAAATGCCGAGATGCCGTAGATAATGCCAAAATTGACCTCTTTGGCTTTCCTTCTCATATTTGGATCCACATCTTCCAATGCCACCTTGAACACTTTGCTGGCGGTGTTGGCGTGAATATCTCTTCCTTCCTTAAAAGCACTGATCATACTTTCATCCTTGGAGAAAGCAGCCATGATTCGCAACTCGATTTGACTATAGTCCGCAGATAATATCTGGAAGTCATCTGATGCTGCAATGAAGGCCTTGCGGATCTCCCTGCCCTTCTCAGTCCGGATAGGTATGTTTTGAAGGTTAGGGTTGTTGGAGCTGAGTCGTCCTGTGGCCGCCACAGTTTGGCGATAATCAGTGTGTACCCTGTTATCTTTTTCACTCACCAGTTTAGGCAAGGCATCAACATAGGTTGATTTCAACTTCTGATATTCGCGGAATTCAAGGATTTTACTGGCAATATCATGTTCATCAGCCAGTTTGCTGAGTACGTCTTCACCCGTAGCATACTGACCAGTTTTGGTCTTTTTAGGCTTGTCAACCAGCTTAAGCTTATCAAAGAGGATCGTACCCAATTGCTTCGGCGATCCAATGTTGAATGACTCTCCTGCAAGCTCGTAGACACGCTGTTCTGCCTTCTGAGAAAGGTCCCCCAGCTCACCAGACATGTTCGATAAAGTATCTAAACTGATACTCACGCCTGAGTATTCCATGTCGGCCAATACAAAAGAGAGAGGTTGCTCTACTTCTTTCAGCAGTTTCCCAAGATTGTTTTGATTGATCTCCGCTTCGATCTTTGAATGGAGTTGTAGCGTGATGTCAGCATCCTCGCCGGCATATTCTACCAATTTATCAATGGGAGCATCTCGCATGGTTTTTTGCTTCTTGCCCTTTGGTCCGATCAAAGTTTCAATACTTATCGGAACATAATTGAGGTATCGATCCGCTAGTACGTCCATGTTGTGGGCCGCCTCAGTTTCAATTAGGTAGTGGGCCAGCATGGTATCGAAAATCTCCCCCTTAAGTGTAACACCATAGTTCCGGAGGATCTGGATGTCGTATTTGAGGTTCTGACCGATTTTCTTGATTCCCTCATTTTCGAAAAGAGGTTTCAATTGGTCAACAATCGCTTGAGTTCTATCCTGATCTTCCGGACAATGGACGAAGTAGGCCTCATAGGGTGTAGTGCTAAAGGCAATGCCTACCAACTCGGCCTCCACAGTCTCTAGGCTAGTTGTCTCTGTGTCAAAGCAAAACTGGTCCTGAGAAGACAGCTTTTTGACCAAGTCACTGATTTGGTCGTCGGTTTCTACTAGTTGATAGTTAATGTCAAAGGACTCAATATTTTTCTTTTGAGACGCCCTGGTAGGTTCGGCGGATTCGTTTCCAAAAAGACCAAGTTGCGATGAGTCCGCGGCTTTCTTAGCAGCCGTTTCACCAAAGACTCTTTTCGAAAGTGTTCGGAACTCTAAGTCATCAAATATGGGTACCAATACATCTTCGTTTGGTCCGCTGTACGAGAAGGTCTCTTCGTCAAACTCTATTGGAACATCGATTTTAATAGTAGCTAGTTCCTTCGACATGATGCCTTGTTGTCCAAACTCCTGAATTTTCTTTTGGAGACTTCCCTTTAGTTGATCCACATTGGCCACGATATTCTCTACTGATCCGTACTCCCTGAGCAGTTTGGAGGCAGTTTTATCTCCCACTCCCGGCACACCTGGAATGTTATCAACAGCGTCTCCTTTCAGGCCCAGTACGTCTATGACCTGTAGCACTTCATTGATATCGAATTTGGCTAGTACTTCATTTATTCCGAGCAGCTCCACCGCATTGCCCATCCTGGCAGGCTTGTATAGAAAGATATTTTCATCGACCAACTGAGCAAAGTCCTTGTCAGGAGTCATCATGTAGACTTTGTATCCTTGATTTCCTGCTTTTTTGGCCAGTGTGCCTATTAAGTCATCTGCCTCAAACCCATCTTTTTCTATGACGGGAATACCGAATCCTTCCAGGATCTTTTTACAGTAGGGAATGGCTACTCCGATCTCCTCAGGCTGGCGCTCTCTGTTTGCTTTATATTCAGTGAACTGCTCGTGTCTGAAAGTAGGCATATCCGTGTCGAATGCTACAGCGATGTGGCTGGGGATTTCCTTGGTAATGATCTCATACAAGGAGTTACAAAACCCGAGAATGGCGCCTGTGTTGACGCCTTTGCTGTTGACAATAGGATTGTTGCTCAAGGCGAAGTGCGACCTGTAAATCAGTGCCATCGCATCGAGCAAGAAGAGCTTTTTGGTATCTGCCATTTGGTAAAAGTAGTGGCGGCAACCGCTAC
>CAZZHO010000037.1:0-30430 GCA_964653795.1 uncultured Roseivirgaceae bacterium
CAAAGGCGCCGTTAGAGAGTTTATCGAGTCATATCTTCTCCCTGACACCTCCGATTAAGAATCAACTAAGATCAAGAGGACTTTTGATCAAATTTTTGAATTATATTAAATAGGACATCTTTTTTTATCAAAAATGTAATAATTATTATCTGCTATTGATAAAATCATTCAGAATCGCTGAATTTGTGCTTTCATTCACAATTGCAGCGAGACTGATTTGCATCTTGTAGACAAAGAATTTCTAGGCCTTGGTGAAGAGATCACTGTTCTAAAGGGAACACTCCTTACACAGGAATACGCCAAAGCCGATTATCTGTACCTGCTACAGCAGGGGAAGATTAACGTCTATATCCACATAGAAGAAAAACCAAAGCCATTGCTGGTAGGGAAAATCTGTAAGACCATGAGTCCTTTGGGATGGAGCGGCTTAAACCTACCAAACAGGTACACAAATACCTTGAAAGTACAATCGAAAACAGCAAAGTTGCTTCGATTCAAGCGAGTAGAGGTTGAGGAAAAGCTAAAAGGCACTCAAGAAGGAGTAGCCTTCTATAAGTGGCTTTGTACTGAATCTAGATATTTGATAAAAGAGACAGCTAATCTTCTTGCTGGTGAGTCATTACTGCCTAATAGCACAGTAAATCTGCAAGGTCCAGAACTACTTCCTCGTGAAGATCGTGAAGCTTTCTCAACATTCAGAAAATCTCCATTCTTTGAGATATTTGAAGAAGAGTTTCTACATCAGTTATCGAAGAGCTCAGTCAAGCAATTATACTCAGCAGGTCAATCCATATTCCAACAGGACACTGAGACCAAAGGGTTGTTTCTGCTTATCAATGGCCAGGTGGACTATTTTCTTACAGATACAGCAGGTAAGGAAGTCCCACTGCGAGACGTTTCTACAAGTGGATACATTTTGGGCTGGTCCGGTCTTTTGGAGTTTGAAAATATAAACAGCGCGGTAGCAAAAACACCGACAGAGGTACTGTTCGTTCCAAAGGAAAGCATTCTGGAAGCCTTGGGAGATTCTGAGGAGATTGCTATAAGGTTTTACAAAAGAATTCTCTGGTTGATTACGCACCAATTGCAAGCACTACGCGCCAGGATGGTGATGAAGAAGTATGACCAGGAATGGCTAAGCATTCAAAGCCTGGTTGAGCAAAATGCATCTCGCTTGGCGCTGGATTCGACCCTTCACAAGCTACCAATGCTTCTCAAAAATCCAGTCACATTAAAAGACGCCTTTCAAATGTTGGAAAATACAAAGATGGAAGGCACAGCCCAGGAAAAGTACATTGCTACCAACAGCCTTGAAATTCTCAAAGAAACCAGGAAAGAAAGCAACTTCTATAATTCTCTGATCAAGGTCTACCAAGAAGTTAGCAATCAACCTGCAGAATCCAACCCTCTTTATGTTCGCAAGAGTTGCGCTTTGGGGATGCAAAGAGCTTTTGAAGAAACAGACTACAAGATCGATGGTTGGGAAAACCTTCCCGAAGAAAGTGGTCATATTTTCATTTACAACCACCTAAAGAATCACGAGTACAATACGCTTCCCAATCGCTTTCAAATCACCCTTGATTCTCACTTCATCAGCGCCATGGTCCTTCAGCAAAAGTATGGTGACCCAGGGTTAAGAATAGTGAGAATTGGTCGAGGCACCGAATATGGTCATCAGGATTATTATGAGAAGCAAGGACACATAAATGTCTTCACACCTGAGTCAGATGTAAATAACTTGACGAAAGAACAGAAAGTACAAATGCGCCAAGCATTTTTTGCTGAAGCTTCATCAGAAATATCCCAAAATCGGAATCTCATCATCAGCCCGGAGGGTACCTCTTATCATACCGAAGAGTCGCCTGGTCCTTTCAAGCCAGGAGCCTTCAACTTAGCACTCAATATCGATCCAGAGCCACTTATTGTACCTATCATCATGTTAAACTTTGATCGGAGAGCTCGCTACAATACTTTTAAGTGCGAAATATTAAAGCCCTTTAAAGTGAGTGACTTCTTACCAAAGCAGTACAGTCGAGAGCAAATGAGCGACTTCCTAATTGACTATCAACGTAGATTCGATCAGGACATTTTCAGAAAAATGCATGATTTCGATGGTATCGTGAGTCAACACAAAGTAGCCAGTGCTTAATGAGCTTAGCAGATGAGCCACATCGATATGATGTAGAAATCAAAAGGCTTGAAAAAAGAATTGCCAAGCACGAACCCAAAGAGGACCTAATCGTCTTCTACGGAAGCTCATCGGTCAGATTGTGGGTTCATATCAAAGATGACTTATCACCTTTAAATGTGCTCAATCTCGGATTTGGAGGATCATCTTTTGAGTGGTGCATGCATCACTTTCAGAAGCTTTTCAAAAATGTGACCCCAAAAGAGGTCGTACTATATGTTGGTGACAATGACCTTGGCAATGGCGCCAAAAAAGAAGATTTAGTAAGCTCTTACTTAAAGCTAAGGGAGATGATCTGGGATAAGTTTCCAAATGTCACCATTCATTACATCAGTATCAAACCCAGCCCTGCAAGGGATTACCTTATACCAACAATAAAATGGGTAAACAGTGCCATTCTAAAAGAAATAGAAGATCAGAAAAACGCTCAGTTTATTGATATTTACGAAGGTATGTTGGATGGTCACAATCCAAATACGAATTATTACTTGTCAGACCTACTACACCTCAACAGAAAGGGATATGAAGTTTGGCGTGGGATTGTCAGAAAACACTTCAATCTAGATTAGTATTCTCTACCTCCTCTTCCAACTTTTGATACCATTCTGCACCGTACTTTCTAATCAAAGCTTCTCTTAGAAACTTATAAACTGGCACTTTTAGCGATTGGCCTAGGTCACAGGCAGGAGCACAGATATGCCATCGGTCATAGTTGAGTGCTTCGTGATCTACAAGCTTTTGCACCCTGATCGGGTACAGATGGCAAGATATCGGCTTCTGAAAGTCAGTTTTGCCATCCTTCCACGCTTGCTCAATGCCACATTTCAAAATTTTCTGATCGTCATAGTAGGCAAATGCACACTCCTTATTATCAATGGTGGTAGTGGAGTAATCGCCTTCTTCATCAAGAAGATAGCCTCCCTCCTTTTCAAGGACCTCCACTGCCTCCGGAGCTAGGTATGGTTTAACAACTTCCAGCACTTCATCGATCTTCGAAAGCTCGTCCACTTCAAGAGGAGCTCCTAAATCTCCCTCAACACAGCATGCACCTTTGCATTTATTCAAATCGCAAACAAAAGCCTCCTCCGTTACCCCAGAAGCCACTACTTTCTTATCAATTATTCTCATAATCAGCAGCAAAATTAAGTTCTATAAAGGCTAAACACTTACTGCTTTTCAATACAATTTTCAAACAACTACCTATCAAAAATTTGTTAATAAATTCCACTTCAGTAATTTTAAAGACTATGCGGTATTTCACTCTTCTTATTATCCTCATGGTTTGCTGCGAAGCGAAGTACGTTCCAGAAGATGGCGTGTATGCAGTGTCTGAGACCATGCCTAGTTATGAATCTGGAATTTCTGCTTTAAATGACTATGTGAATAATGAGGTTCAAAAAGCTGATTTGACGGAAAAAGGAAGCGTATTTGTATCGTTTATAGTCACCACCGACGGCCAAGTCGGTGAAACCACTATCATCAACGGCGCTAGTGACCTACTCAATGAAAAGGCAATTTCCATTTTGAAAAATGCTCCTGGCAAATGGGTACCTGGCACTGAAGAAGGTCAACCTGTAGAAGTCAAGATGGTATACCCCGTCCGTTTCTAAGCTTTCAGACTTAAATTTTATTTTTTTTCCTTACTGAGGAAACCTTTTCTGATCTTCGGCGTTTTCTTGTCATACCAAAATACATGTATGTACATTAAATACATTCGAAGATGATTAAGACACTATTTATTTCTTTAGGATTGCTAGTTGCTCTACCTAAAGTAGATGCGACACTAGAAGTTCAAGTATCAGAGTCCTCTGTTACCTGGTTAGGGAAAAAAGTAACAGGAGAGCACACAGGTACTGTGGCTATCCAAAAAGGAACACTTACCACTGAAGGTGATAAGCTTGTTGGTGGTTCATTTGTAATCGATATGAACTCCATCGCTTGTACGGACTTAGAAGGAGAGTATGCTGGAAAATTGGAAGGACACTTAAAATCTGATGATTTTTTTGGAGTTCAAAAATTCCCAACAGCTTCTTTCGTTATTTCTAAAGTGACACCTGAAGGTGGAAAGCACAAAATTGACGGCACACTCGTTATAAAAAATATTGCAAGAGAAATTTCTTTTCCGGCAGAAGTAGCAATGGAAAATGGAAAAGTTACAGCCACTGCTGATATCACTATCGATAGGTCCAAATTTGACGTGAAATATGGATCTGGTAGCTTCTTCGATGGATTGGGTGACAAATTGATCTATGATGATTTCACCTTATCTGTAAAGCTTGTAGCGGCTAACTAAGATTTTTGAGTTTGAGTTTTTGACTATGGTCAGCCCTCCATATGAGGGTTGACTTTTTTATTTATAGGCAATGCTACCATGAAGTTTGTCCCCTTCCCTTCCTCTGTTTCAACTTGAATTTTCCCGCCTAGTTCTTCAACACACTTCTTCACTATTGACAACCCAAGCCCCGTGGAAACTTCCCCAGCTGTAGGTTTAGCACTCAATTTCTTAAATGGACTATACATTCCTTTTAAATCGGTTTTTGTGAAGCCTGGTCCCTCATCCTTTACATGAAAAACTACTTCCTTCTCTTCCACTTGACTAGATAAAACTACTAGTCCCCCTTCTTCTGAAAACTTAATTGCATTGGACACTAGGTTTTCCAACACCTGTAAAAGCATCAGGTGATCAGTCTCCAATACAATTTCCTTCTTACCCGGATCGAAAAAGAACTCTAACTTCTTTGAGAGCGCCTCTGATTTGTACCGATCGTAAACTTCTTTGACCATGCTAGATGAACTGATACGCTCCCGCAATACTTCCTGCCGGCCCTCCACTACTTCAAAATCCAACAGTTTACTAATCATTTTATTCATCCTCTCTGCGCCACTTTGAATCCCCAAGATTAATTCTTTCTCTTCATCATCTACTTTGGCTGATTTTGCGGCCAAATCTGACATCCCGGTTATTTGGCTCAGTGGAGATCTGAGGTCATGCGCCAACATTTGTACCAAGCTAGATTTCTTCTCATTTAACTCTTTCAGCTTCCTGTTTCTATTAAGAAGTTGATCATTCTTCCTATGAATATCCTCTTTCTGATTCTCTATCTGAGCTTTTTGCTCCAACAATACCTTCGTAGCCTTACGGTTCTTCAAAAACAATGAGCCTATGACTGAAAATAGGACCAGAAAGCCAATAGCGGCAATCCCAACTAACCTCTTGTAGGTCCTTTCACGATGCAGCAGGGTATTGGCATTTCTAATAAGCTCCAGCTGCATTCTCTTCTCCTCAGTCAAAATGGAGGTACCCAAATCTCCTCGCATGTTCTCAAGGAAATTAAATAGTTCACTACCAAGATGTTTGGCCATAATTGCATCGACTCTTGATCTGTATTTTTTATCCTTAAGAAATTCGTTAAATGGAACATTCCAGTCAGAGTTTTTGGGCATTATCAAACCATAACCTGTACCCTCGACTGTAAAGAAGTTCTGCCGCACTAGCTCGCCTCCCTCTTTTACCAACATCAAATAAATAGGTAAGTCTATAAAACCAAATCGATTGTCAGCTTGAGATATGTAAGCCAGGATATTCTGGTCACTGCCGATATAATATAACTCGAAATCCACACCCAGTTGATCGCGCATCTTGATGAGTTCTTTCTCATAGGTAGTACCCTCAATGGTAACCGCTACCATACCACTCATCATCAAATCAATTTCATCTAAGGACTGTACAATCTGAGTACCCTCGCTTGAAACGAGTACCATTACATCCGGCAAGTAGGGATCTGAAAATTGCGCAAATGTCTGACGCTCTTCGGTTATAGAGAAAGCTGAGACTCCTACCACGTTGTTTCGTGTGGTATCCCTTACCATCTCAAATATATTATTGAAACTTTCGGCCTCGATCCAGTTCAAGCGCAAATCCACCGAATGTCTCTCCCTTAGGTAATCCTTAAAGGCCAGGACAATTTCATATTCAATGCCCGCATAATTACCATTCTCCTCCTGCTTAATAAAGGGAATGGAGGTATACCAATAAAGGTCAATTTCGGTCTCTTTCTCCTTTATTGCTTGTTTCCAGCTAGTGGCGGATACGCATGAGGGACCTAGTAGGCATAAAAGCCACAACCAAGTCAGTCTATGCATGAAATAAAGTTGGAGAATACTTAACTAGAACACAATTAGTTTGGAGAATTTTCTCTAAAAGGAGCCTTTTTTCCCAAGTTCCATGTCGCTCAATTCCAACTCCAACGCTCTGGTCGACAATTGCACCTCTCGAAGGGAAACAGCTAAAGACAACAACAAACTGGCCAGCGAGGCGCCAAAAGCATACTCACCTAAATATATAATCTCTTTGAAGAGTAGCCCCATACTGAGCACACATAAAAAGAAACTAAGCACTCCGAAAAATTGCATAGATCTAATAAGGTAAAGACGTTTTCTTAAGTTCTTGATTTGGTTAATTATAACCACTGGATCTGAGGTGTTGGAGTACTTTCCATGAAGTTGCCTAATGATGGTCGCTATAGCAAGGAAGCGATTGGTGTAGGCAAGAAGAAGGAGTGAAATGGCTGGAAAGAGTAGCGCTGGGGTAGTTAGAGACAGGTTCATTTATTCAACTTGGGATTATTCTTATGCCGATCAATATCCCGAATATTTTTCTTTTCAAGGTTCTTCTCCAAAGCTGCTGTGAGGTCTACTCCAGTCTGATTTGCCAAACAGAGAAGCACCCATAGGACATCCGCCATCTCATCACCTAAATCGCGGTCCTTATCTGATTCCTTGAATGACTGCTCACCGTAGGTTCTGGCCATCAATCTGGCCAACTCTCCTACCTCTTCTGTAAGAATCGTCATATTGGTCAGTTCATTGAAGTATCGAACTCCCGTTGATTTAATCCACCTGTCTACTATGGCCTGAGCTTCCTGTATGGTCATCAGTTGGCCTGAAGATGCTCGTTGAGGTGTCGTATCACAAAACCTTCTGACAATAATTTTTCGGTAAGAAAAGCGATTCTATCCTTCTCACTGGACAAGAGTGAATCCATATCCGGTTCGAATTCCTGAAAACTTTCATGAGGGAATCGCTTACCGGGCTCATAATTATCTTCCCAGAAGAGACTCTCTACGATCTTATCCTTGTCGTAGTAGTATTTGTACTCAGCCGCTAAGTATTGGTCTTTATCGTTTTCTAAATGTCCTGAGAATATCACATGTCCTTCATCAAAATAGAAATAATCGTCTCTCTCAAAGTGACTGTTTCTCATATAGGATACCACTTTCAGCATTTTGTCATCCATCGAATAGCCTCTAATCTTTATCAAGGTGTCTCCCATCACATAGTCATCTTCCAGAATTTCTACTCTATGGTTGGTATCTATATCTGAGATTTTGTCATTGATGGTTTTCACCAAAGGACGCATTTCTTTTTTGACGGGATTGCTACAACACACTAACAGAAGAAGCAAAAAGGCTGAGATAATAGATTTCATGTAAGTCGATTTCCGGAATGAAGATAGGACAATTTTCAGAAACGCTGGGAGGATTTGGTGATCAACATATTCATCTCGGAAAGATGGGCTTGTGTCGTGTAGTACCCTAACCTAAAGTATACGATTGGAGTATAAGCATACATCGATTAACACTCAAATTCTGAAAAACATGAAGAAAATTATTCTAAGCACATTGCTTGTTGTTGCAGTTTCAGCCTTTTGTACACTCACTGCCCAAAACAAATCCAATAGACCGAGCCCGCCAGCCCAATTGGAGGGTATGATTGATGGACTTAAAGTGACAGTGGATTACAGTCGCCCATCTGTAAAAGAAAGAAAAATATTTGGTGGATTAGAGCCTTACGGAAAAGTATGGCGAACAGGCGCGAATGAAACCACTTGGATTGAGTTCTCGGAAGATGTAAAAATTAATGGAGAGGCCCTGGCTAAAGGAAAGTATGGTTTATTCACAATACCCAATGAGGACCAGTGGACTATCATATTCAATAAAGATTGGAAAGGATGGGGAGCTTATAAATACAACCAGTCCAACGATGTACTGAGGATAGAAGTGGAGGCAAACAATGCCAACAGTCATACTGAGCAGTTTACAATTGGCATCGACGAGTCAGGCGAAATGAGTTTGGCCTGGGATAAAACTCTAGTCAACTTCACCGTAAGTCGCTAAAGTCTTTTGTGGGCTTTCTCCTTCAGGGAAAGCCTCACATTACATTTAATACCTGTTCTTTTATTTGCTCCAACTCGTCTTTCATCCCCACAACTATTCGCTGCATCTTGGCGTCATTTGATTTTGACCCAATAGTGTTGATCTCTCTGCCAATCTCTTGAGAAACAAAACCCAGCTTCTTCCCATTGGAATCCGACTCGTTCAGCACCTCCAAAAAATAATCTAAATGACTCTTTAACCTCACTTTCTCCTCGGAGATATCAAGCTTCTCTACGTAGTAGATTAGTTCTTGCTCAAATCGATTTACATCTACTTTCACTCGATCCTTTATCTCTTCAATACTTTGGGTAAGCCGTTGTTTTATGTTCTCAACCCGCTGAGGATCTAGGACCTTGATTTGCTCTAAGCCCTCTGAAATCGACTTTATATTATCTCTTAATGACTTTTCGAGCTGCTTTCCCTCCTCCATTCTAAAATTATCACAAGCCTCCAGAGCTTCATTCACAGCTTTCAATACATCCTGCCAATCAATAGTCTCCAGCAAATCTTCTTCATTCATCAATACCTCTGGCGCATGTAGCGCAAGTTTGAAGAGTTCCTCCGATGATCCATCTATCTCATGACTCAACTCCTTGAACTCCGCATAATACCTTTTGAAGAGGTCTTTATTCAATGCAATCGGAGCTTCTGAGGCTTGGTTCGGCAAAACCTCCATCGAGAAAGACACTTTACCTCTTACAAGCTTTGAATTAACCACAGATTTGATCTCCAACTCCCTATGACTTAATTCTTTGGGAAGCTTGATTGATAGGTCTAAAAACTTACTATTGAGAGACTTGATTTCTACCTTGAGCGAATAGGCATCAGTCGCTGATTCCGAAGAACCGTAGCCAGTCATGGATTTTATCATGTGGCAAATTTAAAAGTCCAGACCTACACTCACGTAGAATCTAGTACGCTCAAATTCAAAATCTCTAATAGGCCTGGCCACATCGAGTTTCGCATAATACCCGAAAAGCACCATACGCAATCCTCCTCCCAGACCGGCAAGCCATGGGTTTCGGAAGTTGGCTATATCGGCTGTAAAGGGAGAGTTTTCCTGTTCAAACCGAATCTCGGTAGCACTATTGTCTCTTGTAAGCGGGATCGCTCCATCCCAAGCACTTCCGATATCATAAAATCCTACTAACTGAAAATTTCGAAGAAAAGTGGAATTCACCGGCCCTCTACTGAAGTAGTCGAACACCGGGATTCTTAGCTCAGCATTGAAAACCATCGAGGAGGAACCAAATAGTTCACCATAATCAAAACCCCTAACCTTGGTTACATATTCCACAAAGAGAATATTGGAATTATCTGTTTCATTGCTAGTAACCAGAGGATCACCAACTTGCCCACGATTCGTTCTATTGAATAACCAGTTTGGAACACCTCCTAGCAAGTAAGTCTGCTTGTTTGTTCCCACAAATTGGCCATAAAAGAATCTGGTAGCAAGGGTAATCTCCCTATGGATTTTTTGATAGTGTCTCAGATCCACCCTAATGTTCCCGAAGCTTCTATTGGACTCACTCACCCCTGTGTACTGCCTAAACTCCACTCTTCCTCGAGTCCCTTGTGTTAGATTGAAGCCACGCTCAATGGTATTATCAAAAACGGCAGCTGCATTGAAACCACCATAGTGCACATTATTATCCTGAGCGAGATCCGGAACATTGTTTATAGTGTTCACAGCCGCAAACTGTAGATTCCGGAAGCTTGTACGAGCATAGAAAGGGTTGAACTCTACACGAACCCAATTGGAGATTGGCAAAGACGCCCCTATTTCAAATTTGTTGAGTGCGTAGCGCTGAACTAGCTGATTTTCCTGGTCTTCTCTAACCACCAATAATCTACTATCAAACCGTGCTTTGAAATCAATCCGATGCTTCAGGTATTGATATTCGGCAAATACATCTCCGCTTCTAAGATCTGTAATTGCCAAGGCACCACCTTTGAGCTTATGGTTTTCCAGCATATCAGTAATCTGTGTTTCTAAATGGATCCCAAAACCACGCAAGGGGTCGATCGCAAAGGATGTAACTAAACTGCTGAAACTAAACCTTGGAATATATGGGACTGGTCCTATAACCTCGGAGGACTGCTCAAACTTTTGGAAATTGGAGAAAAACGAGTCTGGTCTATAATTATTGACATAATCTCCTTCAGTCTCTTCATCGAAAACAAAATCTTCAGTATCGACGAAGTTAGCATTGTCTTCAAAGGTAGTATCTACCTCAAATTCAAACTCTTCGGCGAACACAAAATCCTCCGTGTCGACCGCATCAGGATCATTCACCAAAGAATCGGCGGCTATTGAAGCGGAATCCTGCTCCAAGGATAATTTCAAGTCATTTGAAAACCTGTTGGCAACGAATTCCGCCTGACCATATCGCTGCCTGGGGGTAGGTTGTGTAAACTGATTTCCATTGAAATCCACTTGATTGTTGTAATAAATCCTATCTAAGCCATCATCAAGCATCAGAAATGTAATTCCGTCTTCATCAAAATGAAGATCATAATCCTTCAAGCTTTTGCTGAAATTGCTAACCTGATGATGGACACTATCTCTGAAACTATATTTATATAGATTGTATATACCTTTTTCATCAGTGAGATAGAATATCTCAGTCTCATTTTTAGCAATCGGCTTTATATCATTTCCCACGGAATTTGTGAGACGGTAATAGGCATTTCTGGTAGTATCAAGATCATAGATGAAGAGATTGAAATTATCCCCAACGTTCTCCAAAGCCACTTCTCCCACACCTAAAGAATCAATATCTCTATTGCTACTGAAAACCACTGCCGCAGTTCCTGGAATAAAAGCGGGATCTAGATCATCATATATGTCGGCAGTTATTCTCCTTACGGCACTACGTCGCATACTAATAAGATATAGGTCGTTTCTCCCATCCACATCGGCGCTTAGGACCGCTAACCTACCATTGTCATTGAAAGAGAAGGACTTGATCTGTTTGAATCGACTCAATGGTCTGATGGTCTTCTCACCTGTTTGCACATTGATAAGGCTTATATAAAGCAGGCCCCTCTTATAATACACAGCTCCAAGTCGATCATCATCCACCCAATCAAGTAAAGGAAGATCCTCGTCAACTTTTTGACCTGGAACTATGATACCGCCCTTTAATACTTTCTTTCTTTTACCAGTTTCACGGTCACTGACATACACGGCATACTTCCCAAGATTATTGATGGAATACGCTATTTTCTTACCTGAAGGACTTATCCGAACGTTATTGTATTTGAGTTCGTGATTATTCTTGCTATGAATTTCATCCTCTTCGATTGGATCCTGATGGTCCTCTAATATCTCTTCTTCGGCTAGCAAGTAATAATTCTGCCAATCAGCCAAAAACTGTTTATAATCAAGACCCAAAGTACTTGAAATACTGGTTTTCTCGTTTCTTATGATTCTCGTTAAGTTCAGAACATTGGAGATATTGCTTTTGCCATAAATCAAGGAGATATAGTTCCAAATACTTTGTCCAACGATACCTGCTTCATCCCCCTCTATTTTGACTAATTTTTTGATTCTTTGATGGCCTATATAATCCCGAATATGGTCATCCATATCGGTACTCCATCCATAGGCCAGGTATCTGGCTGCACCATCAATAAACCATCTTGGCAATGAAAGCAGATAGGCACTTTGAAAGATCTCTGCTAAGCTCCCGCCAAACATCATATCTTCTATCAGAATCCTCGCAAAGCGGTAAACAATTTCTTCTCTGAAGCCTGTGGCTGTCCCAGGGTGGGCCACCTCCATTTGAAGCTTTATGAAATCTGTCTGCCCACCAATCGTGAAAGTGGCACCATCGATCCCTTTATTACTTTGTTGTAAATCATGAATGGAATTGTAAAGGAAAATTTTAGTCTTGGCATATGGCGCATAGCCAAGAATATCAGTTAGACGATTAAACTCATCTTCAAGGAACTCCAAAGCCTGTTCTGCATAATCACCCCCTCCTTCGTAATAGTAAATATCAAAGTTGTTGGTGCTATAGAAATACCAATCAAACTCTTTGTATTGAATCCGGTTCTGTCCGAATTCATTGATATAGGTCTGTGCTTTCAAATCAAAGAAAGCCAAAACGCATACCACTATTACCAGAATTCTCCTCATTCAAATACTACCTATACAGTGCAACTTCAGCTGGTAATTCTTCCTTACCCAGCACAAATTCTGCCATTTTTTGTGACCAATATGGAGCAAGAGAGACCCCTTTTGCGCCAAGGCCATTAAATATACCGACAAGTTCACTTTTACTCGACCATCCAAGAAAAGGTCTTCTATCAAATGTCGCCGGCCTGAGGCCTGCCGTTTGATTTTCCACCACTTTTTCTCCAATATAAATTTTACTCAACCTCTCAATCAGATCTGATCTACCCTCATCGGTAGATTCCCAAGTCAAATCATCATGATTGTAAGTCGAACCAACTTGAATTTTACCATCCCTGGGAATCATAAATACACCTCTGTTTACAATTTGTTTCAAATTGAAGGTTGATTTTAACTTCAAAAGCTCCCCTTTGACAATTCTAAACTTCAAATCACTGAAATAAGGATTCCTCATAACCCCAACGCCATCGCAAAAAATAATATAGCGAGACGTGAATTCTTTGTAGGTAATACTCCCATTTTGCTCTGTCAGTTGCTCATAGTTAAACACCTCATTCTGAAAAACCCCCAAAGCTTTGAAATACTCTCTAAATGAATTGATCAGAATAGGTAGGTCTACATATCCAGAATTTTGAAGCATCAGGCCTCCAGCAGGGTCCTTTATATACGGAATACCCAGTTCGTCTTGCAAGAGGTCTTTCACAAAGGAGTCATAACCCTGAGACGTTAATCTCCCCTGCCAGTCGTTTTGTTCCTCGACCGAAGCAAAAGGTCTATAGATGTTCATCTTATGAAGAAAGGTGGAATTCAGTTCATTCTCAAGTTCTGAATAATAAGCTTCAAGAATAGAGAATAGATCATCAGCCATCCAGGTCTTGACCATTTTCCTACCGGTAATAGGATTATAGATTCCAGCAGCCCTTCGTGAGGATGTTTGTTGAGAACACTCATCTATCAAAACCACGCTCTTTTCTCGCTTAATCAGTTCATAAGCTAAAAGGCTTCCGGCTAGACCTTGTCCTACTATTATAAAATCTACTTGTCTCAATGATCCTTTTTTACCCAAATTTGAGGGAATTCCTCAATTACTATAAGTAACACATACTTTAAAGCATGTTTATTCAAACTTTTGTTTTTAATCCATTTTACGAGAATACCTATGTCATTTACGACAATAACAAAACCGGTTTTGTAGTAGACCCTGGATGTTATGAGGATTACGAAAAAGAAGAACTTTCAAAATTTATCGAAGAGAATAAGATAAAAATCGAAAGTGTCATTAACACACATTGCCATATCGACCATGTTTTAGGCAATGCGTTCATTAAGAACAGATTCAAGGTACCTATTAAAATACCAAAGGGGGAAAAGGATATGCTTGAGGCAGTTAAAGCCTATTCCGCCAATTGGGGCATAAACAACTACGAAAGTTCTGAACCGGATGAATTATTAGAGGAAGGGAGTTTTACTATCGGAAAATTGAGTTTTAAATCAATTTTAGCTCCAGGTCATTCTCCAGGACATTTGGTTTTCTATCATGAACCATCTAAAAGCCTCATTGGGGGAGATGTTTTATTCAGACAAAGCATTGGGCGAACTGATCTACCCGGAGGAAATCACGAGCAGCTCATATTATCAATAAAAGAGAAAGTATTTTCGTTGCCAGACGAGACAACTGTGTACAGCGGCCATGGTGCTATCACCACCATTGGCTTTGAAAAAGATCATAACCCTTTTCTTCAATAATGATAAAACGAAACGTCCCCAATTTCCTGACATGTGGCAATATACTGACTGGGACGTTTGGGATTGTTGAGGTATTTAACGGCAACTTTTCGAGTGCAATTTACTACGTATTAATAGCAGCCGGATTTGACTTCTTAGATGGCATGGCGGCCAGGGTGCTTAAGGTTTCTTCACCAATGGGTAAAGAACTAGATAGCTTAGCTGACATGGTTTCCTTTGGAGCGCTACCCTCATTATACCTTTATACCTTTTTGATGAAGGCCGAATATCAAGTAGCCCCACTATTAGCTCTTTTGATTGTAGCATTTTCCGCGTGGAGGTTAGCCAAATTCAACATTGATGACCGCCAATCCGACAAGTTTATAGGGCTTCCCACACCAGCAAATGCCATTATGATCACCGCGACGGCATTTCTGATTATTGAGCTTCATGAGGCGCTTTGGATTTTATTGATTGCGGGCTCCTGCTTGCTATTAGTTGCTAATTTGGAAATGCTTGCCCTGAAGTTTAAAAACCTGAGCCTCCGAGCCAATATTTGGAGGTATGGGCTGGTATTGACTGCAGTTGCGTTGATTCTGGTTTTTGGAAAAATGGGAATCGTGATGGTGATCCCAACCTACATACTATTATCCTTAGTCGCCAACTTTACCAGCAAATCAAGTGTATAGGTATTGAAATCAATAAATTTGGGGCGTAGTGCGTTGTGATGTTGTGATTTCGAGAAAACTAATTCTCTTATTGGTCCTTTGCTCTTACTCAGGGTTTGGGCAATCAATTTTCGAATCTGGCCAGTGGTCAAAGCTCGGGATAGCAGAGTCTGCTGTCTACAAAATAGATCGTCAGTTTCTGGAGGCCAACAACCTTTTCGACTTTCAAAACCTGGACCCAAATGGAATAAGGATTTTCGGCTTTGCCGGAGGACCACTTCCTCAAGAAAATGACATTGAGATACCAATAGACCCACCGGAAATACCTCTTATGAAAGTGGGACTTGAGGATGGGTCATTTGATGCAAATGACTACATCTTGTTCTTCGCAGAAGGCCCAGATAATATTGATCTAGTAGAAGGTCATCTTGAATTTCAGGACAATATTTACGCGGACACAAGCTTCTACTTCCTTACAATTAGCACCGAGGTGGGTCCTGAACTTGATAACTATCAAGCTGCTGACGGCAATTTCACTCTAACCAGTACCTATACCGATCTTATTGTTTATGAAACTAATGAAAGGAATATTCTAAAAAGTAACCTCAGTAGAGGTGGAAGTGGCAGAGAATGGTATGGAGAAGTTTTTCAACTGAATATCAGTACAGAAAGGACATTCTCTTTCGATATCCCGGATTTCACAGGAAAGGCAGAGTTAATTTTAGCTACTGTAGGTCAGTCGGAAGGTGCCTCTTCCTTCAATGTATTAGTTAATGGCTCCCAAATTGCCGAACAGATACTTGATCCAATCCGTCCTGTTGCTACGAATCCGTATCAAGACAAAGGCAAACATCACAGTGACACTTTTGATATTTCGATTCCTGCACAAAACAACTTAGATGTTTCATTAGAATTTAATCGATTTGATGAGGGACAATCACTGGCTCGCTTAGATAAAATACTAATAGCTGCTGAACGGAATTTATCTGACCGATCTGAGCAATATATTTTCAGACCTTCAGGTAATGCCAGCAGCATGAATCAGACTGTATCAATAAGCCAATTTGCGGATGATTCTGAAATCTGGAATATTACCGACCCTGCTAACCCGCAAAATATTGAAGTCAATCTGAATAATGGCAGCGGCACCTTCAATGCCAACCTAAATGAGAATACAACTTTCATTTTATTCTCAGCTGATCAAGCCACCTTACCCTCTTTTCTTGGATCCGTACAGAATCAGAACCTCAAGGCCCTTAGTCCCCAAGATGGAGTTATTATTACCACTCCAACTTTTGTCTCAGAAGCTGAAAGGTTACAACAATTTCATGAAGAGCATGATGGGTTGGATATCGCTATTCTAGAGGTCCAGCAAATCTATAATGAGTTCTCATCGGGCCGGCAAGACATTTCCGCCATTAGAAATGCGATCAAATATTATTACAATAGTTCCCCCAATTTCAAATACGCATTGCTTCTAGGCGACTGTTCTTACGACTATAAGTACAGGATTTCAGAAAACACCAACTTTGTACCAACATACGAATCCCGCAATTCCTTGCACCCTATTTTCAGCTATTCATCTGACGACTTCTTCGGGTTTATGGAGGATTGGGAAGGCGAATGGGAAGAATCTACTAACGGAGATCATACTTTGGAGGTTGGCATAGGACGGATACCGGCTAGAACAGAGGAAGAAGCGCGTGACGTGATCAATAAAATAATCAGATATTCGACGGCCAGTCAAACCCTGGGTAGCTGGAAAAATCAAGTCACCTATGTTGTAGATGATGGCGATCAGGGCATTCACATGTCAGATGCCGAGGAGCTTTCATCCCAATTGAGGAGCAATTTTGGTCCTGCAATCTTCAATAAATTATATCTGGATGCCTTCGAACAGGAGGAGGGTGCTTCAGATGACAACTCTCCCACTTTTGAAACCTCTTTGAGATCTGCGCTAGAGCAGGGAACTTTCCTTGTCAATTACATAGGGCATGGCAATGAATTTCAATGGATGGATGAAAACGTCCTGAATGATGAAGATATCGACGACCTGACCAACCGCTTCCTTTTACCCATTTTCGTTACCGCCACTTGTCAATTTGGTCGATACGACGATCCTGATTTCTTCTCAGGAAGTGAGCGATTACTTATGAACGAAAATGGTGGTGCCATTGCACTTCTCACTACTACACGACCAGTCTTCTCCTCTACAAATGAACCTGTAAACGAAGCCTTTCATGATGCTATTTTCGAAATAGAAGATGGGCAGTATCCAAGGCTGGGTGATATCATTAGAAAAACCAAAAATGGTAGTTTAAGAGGACCAGTAAATAGAAATTTTGCCCTGTTAGGTGACCCTTTTCTCAAATTAAACTACCCTGACTATCAAGTGAAAATCACGGATGTCAATGGCAAGAACCTAGAAACTCAGGTGGACACTTTAAGTGCACTGGAGGAAGTAACCATTTCCGGAGAGATACAGAACCTTTTGAATACAAAAGTGTCATCCTTTAACGGTGTTGTAGAAATTACACTACTTGATAATCTCGCGGAAGCCAGGACGCTTGGTCAGGAAAACAACCCCTTTCGATATACCACTGAAAACAATGCACTTTTCAGAGGTTCGGCAACAGTAACCAACGGTGAATTCAGTCAGACATTTATCATGACAAGAAACACCTCTTATCAATTTGAAGAAGCAAAAGTGGTAATGTATGCGATGGATGAGGAAGGGGGAATAGACGCCAGCGGAGCTAATAGCAATATCGTCCTGGGAGGCACGGACGAAACAGAAAGAGTTGACACCAATAGTCCTGAAATCAGCTTGTTTATCAATGAAGAAAGTCTACCAAATGGTGCAACTGTTGAACCTAACTCTTTACTTATCGCCAGAATCACCGATGATTTTGGAATCAATCTTTCCACAAATGGTATAAATCAAAATATCACCTTGAAACTAAATGAGGATGATCCCTTTGTTGTCAATGATTTTTACATCTCTAATCTTGATGACGCAACCAGCGGTACCCTTACGTATCCTCTTACGGATTTAACTCCTGGGAAATACACTGCAACCATAAAAGTTTGGGATCTGTACAATAATTCGCAAACTGCAACAGTTGATTTTGTAGTTTCTGATAAGGTTAGAATTGATTTAGCCAATGTTACCAGCTATCCAAATCCGGCCTCTGTAGAAACGAGTTTTGCTTTCGAACACAACCGACCTGGAGAAGCCCTAGAAGTGACTATCCAATTGTACGATGCAAGAGGCAATCTATTTCAACAAATAGACTATGAAGTAGAGAGCAGCTTAGAATCAGTAGATAATTTGGTTTGGCAAATAACTCCATCAGTGTTGCCGGGAAACTATTTTTATCGAATGCTGGTAAAGAGTACACTTGACGATGCTACCGGTTCTGCGTTTGGAAGACTTATAGTGAATTGATTTAATTTTGCGTCATTCGGAGAATTTATGAGGATCATAATCCAATTTTTCTGCTCAGTAATTGTTGCAACTACTGCCTTTTCGCAAGGCAGTCAGGTAAGGATAAATGAACTGAACGGAGCTTCCAATCCAATTACAGTAGCCGTTCCGTTCTTGAATTTTGCACCTGACAGTCGAGGTTCTTCTATGGGTGATGCTGGAGTAGCTACCTCTCCTGATGCTTATAGTGTTCATTGGAATAATGCCAAGCTAGCCTTTATAGATTATGATTTTGGCTTTTCATTTTCATATTCTCCATGGCTCGGAAATATTGTAGATGATATGTCCTTGAACTATCTCACAGGCTACAAAAAGATAAATAGAAATGAAGCCGTCGGCATCACGATGCGATATTTCGATTTAGGTGAAATACAGCTCAGAGACCCACAGGGGGAGGCAATTGGACTAGAAAACCCCAGGGAAATTGCACTTGACATCACTTACTCCCGAAAACTTAGCCAGAACTTCAGTATTGCTGGTACAGGACGGTATATCAGATCTAATCTAGCCGGTAATATCACTGGAGCTCCAGATGTAAAGCCAGGTAATAGCTTAGCAATAGACGTAGGAGTATTTTATACACAGCCTTTAACACTTCCAAACCTCGATTCAGAATTGTCACTTGGAGCTCACGTCTCAAATATTGGTCAGAAGATCACCTACACCAGTGAAAACAATGAAGACTTTATACCAGCTAACTTCAGAATAGGAGCTGCTTGGAAGGCTAATCTTGACCCTTATAATTCGTTCACTTTCGCTCTCGATATTAACAAGCTAATGGTACCAACACCTCCCAGGTATCAAGATGCAGACAATGACGGGGTGCTGGATAGAAACACCAATGGTGACCTGATCATTCAAGAAGGAAAAGACCCGGACAGGCCTCTTATCAGTGGCACATTCGGCTCATTCACAGATGCTCCTGATGGTTTCAGTGAAGAACTAAAAGAACTTTCTTATTCACTCGGAGTGGAATATCTATATCGAAACTTGTTCGCTGCTCGCATAGGGTACTTCTTGGAGCATGAGGACAAAGGAGATAGAAAATACTTCACAGCTGGTTTAGGCCTGCGATACCAGGTATTCGGATTAGACTTTTCCTATTTAATACCTCAAGAACAAAACCATCCTCTTGGAGATACTTTAAGGCTGTCGTTCATATTTAGTTTCGATAAAGAAGACGAAACAGGAGGCTAGAAATGGCGCTAGATCGCACACAAGCTCCCAGGAGCTCCCCAATTACAAAACTCAACTTATCAAACCCAAAAATATCCATCACTTCCAATGGAGTTCAAATCTTGGAGCTCCACGACGAATCCACGGAGGTCATTTATTTGGAAATTGTATTGGCATCAGGTCGATGGATGGAAGAGCCTTTTGGTGTCGGATATTATGCTTCTAAATTACTCGCAGAAGGGACTTCAAAGTACTCATCTGCTGAGCTGGCGCTAGCATTTGAGGTGATGGGGGCTCACCTACAGATCGCACCCGGCCTAGACCATATTAGTGTCAGGCTTTTTGCCCTTAAGAAGAATTTCAGCAAATCTTTCGACCTACTTCAACACATTTTTCAGGAGGCCAACTTTCCTGAAAAAGAATTTGAAATGCTAAGGGATATCCGGTTTCAAGAAATAAAAAACCAATTTGCCAGGAACAGTCAATTCGCCACATCAAAGTTCCAAGAGGCCCTTTTTGGAGCAAAGCACCCCTATGGTCAGATAAGCACCGTTGACAATTTGAAGGGAATAACCATAGATGATGTTAAAACCTATGCAAAAAATAATCTTTGGACAGGCCCCAAAATATTGCTCGTTGGGAATATCAAAAGCGAAGTTGATAATGTCTCCAATTGGATTCAAAAGCTAAAAATTGATCATACTAGATTACCACAACATCAATTAGAATCATCCAAAAGCCCAATCCTTATTAATCGACAGAATAGCACCCAGGCCTCGGTTAGGTTAGGTAGTCTTACTATCAACAAGCATCAAGCTGATATCCATAAATTAAGTCTTACCAATATGCTACTTGGAGGCTTTTTCGGATCTAGGCTGATGAAGAATATTCGCGAAAAAAAAGGATTAACCTATGGTATCTACTCACAAATAGCACATTTAAACAACGCATCTTACCTTATGGTCTCGGCTGAAGTTGAAAAGGGAAACTCTGAGCAAGTCATTAGCGAGATACAGAAGGAGATCAAAAAGCTTCAGTCTGAGCCTCCAGCCTACAGTGAACTGGAAGTAGTCTGTAACTACGCCCGAGGTAAGTTGCTTTCGTCCATTGACTCAACATTGTCTTTGGCTTCCATCTTCAAAAGTCAACTATTATTTGGCTTGACGAATGACTATCAAGACAAGTTCCTACAAGAGCTTAACGAAATAAAACCACAAACTATCTCCGAAATGGCTTCTAAATACATGAATTTAGATCAGGAGGTGGTGGTAGCTTAGGTTTATTTCTTTACAGCTAAGTATTGACCCAACACTTTCACTTCTTCATATTCGAAGCTTTTGAGCAGAACGCCATCACTTCTGTAAATAGCTTTCCTTCCCCCACTTCCAACTACGATCAAATCACTCCCAATATCTTCCATATAATCAAACGAAGGAGATAACAGAATACCTCCTTTTGCATCCAAAAGCCCCTTTTTATTGCCAAAATCAATTATGTAACTGCCTTTTCTTGTTCTTCTAATATTATCAAATTCAAGATTTAAAACTTTGGCACCTTGGTCATCCACAATACCGTACTTGCCACTTTTGACTATCGCAAGCCCATTCCGAAAATCAGAAACATACTCATATAAAGGCTGGATTACTAAACGCTCGCTCTTATCAATAAATCCCCACTTCCCAATCAACTTGATAGCAGCTTTACCTTCGTTAAAACCTCGAGCTGAATCATAGCGGTTAGCAACTCTCAATCGACCAGATTCATCAACGAATCCATGAAGTCCCCTTTTTTGAATATGAAAGTATCCTTCATTCCAACTATGCACTTCCTCATAGCCCTTCTCTAACCTTAGGATAAATTCTCCATTGCTATTCTTAACAACGCTTCCTTCTGATTTCTTTCCAAGATAGAATCGCCCCTTGTAACTAGTACTAATGTAAACAGGATAGAATACCAAAGTCCCAGTGGAGGATATCATTCCTTTTTTTCCAATATCTGTAATCTCAACAGCCCCATTCTCCTTTTCGGCTAATGTCCCGCTTGTAACAGACAGGTGAACACCTTGAGATGAAATAATCGATTTATGTTCAGCCTTATCCCCAATATAAAAGTTCGAAATACGATAGAGGCTGTCATAACTAGGTTGAACGACCCAATTACCAAGCGCATCTATGATTCCCCAGGAACCGACATACTTTACTGGAAAATTGTTGCCAAAACCACTTCCTATAAAATCATAGGCAAATCCTAGCACTTCCTCACCTTTATAGTCAATTAGGCCCCATTGATTATTCATTTTTACTGGCACATATTGCTCCTGGGAGGGTTTAGTGGCCTGCACAGATCTACTAGTAACAATTCTGCCATATCTATTCATTACAGTCCATTGATTTTGATCCAGGATATGAAAGAAAAGACCATCGAAATAGATGGAATCACCAGTGGCAAGTTCTCTTCTGGAATTAAAGGCCTTCCAACTCCCTCCATTCTTCTCCTCAATTACAGTCAAATCCGAAGTTGCCTGTTTGATAGTTATATGACTATCTGCGAATGTTTCCAAGGTATCCCTGTAAATCCGTTCTTGAGCGTTCAGATAGCCGATAAAGCTATCTTCAAAAGCAATGACACTATCTGCATCCAATTCTAGCTTCACGTTCAAACTCCTATCCAGAATTTGCCAATTGGGCGATTCATTTGCACTAGGACCATTGGCGGTGTAGGTAAAGGACTTATACTTTATGTCAAATAGAACTTTACCGTCTTCAAGATCGATAAGACCTTTTGCTCCCTTCTTTTGCACTTCAAGAAAATCACCAACTACTTTGTACTGATCTACCAACTGACTAGTTACCAAAGAGCCATCAAGGGAAAAAACAAACCACTGCAGGCCATTTGGAGAGGCTAGCAAAACTTTCCCGATAGCTTCAATATTGAGGAAATTTACCGGTAAAACTTCTTTGTACTCATGATCGAGTAAACCATAAGCAGTTCCGTTCTCATTGTTTTCACCAATTAAATAGCATCCGGCCAGGGACTCAAGCACGAAGTAATTGCAAGAAAGAACAGTCTTTCCTTTTGAGTTTAAAAGACCAAACATCAATCGATTTGATAAGCCCTGAGTAACACCTATTTTAAATTCAGTATCACTAAACTTCTCAAGATGATAGAAGATGGGTTCCGTAAGTCTTTTACCTTGAATAGTTAAAAGACCCCATTTATCATTTTCCTTATACCCAATTTGCTGTGACCGGAAGAGTTCGGAATTATCATTTGACCAACCTATTTGGTCGTAGATTGGTGCAACCAACTCCTGTCCCACAGAGTTTTTTACCCCAAAACGTCCGTCCCTCTGGAAAATAGAATACTCTTCCTGGGCGTACAATGTCGCATGTAAAAGATATAGAAGAAAAAATGTGAGAATGAACCTAAAAATCAACTAAACTCTATCGGCTACTCAGGCTGCTGTTCCGCCTCAAGGTTAAAAAGATCATTAAGAGTCTCAACAAGAGAATCGGCATCACCACGTTTACAAGCAGCCTTCAATTGTAAGACAGGTAACCTAAGCACTTTCTGGATGATATTCTTAGTTGCAGTATCTAAAAGTTTCAACTCCTCATCCGACGCTTTCTTCAAATATTTTGAAACCTCTTTTTGCCTTATTTCTTCTAAGGCATTTTTCAATTTCTGAATGGTGGGAGACACTTCCATTTCCTGAGACCACTCCCGAAATTCTATCAATGCATCCTCAAGTATTTTCTTCACCGCGGGGATAGCTTTTTCCCTCTTGAGTTCAGCTTCACCAGTTTTTGCTTCAATTTGATCTATGTTATAAAGCATTACATGATGTAGATCATCGACTGTTGATGCAATACTTCTGGGAACAGATAAATCTATCAGTAGCTTCTGCTTTAAACCGGACGGAAAATGGTCTGATGTCAGAATTGGCTTTTCTACCGCAACGGACGAAATCACCACATCATAGTTATTTACCAATTCCAACTCACTTTCAAAATCCGCATACTTGTGGTCAAGACGTTCAGCATGATGCTTCGACTTTTCAATTGATCTATTGCAAAGGGTAATCTCAGCCTCTAAGCCACTCAAATTCTCCGCGATATTCTGACCAATTTCCCCTAGACCTAAGACAAGAATCTTCGGTTCTTGAAAATTAGGGATGAATTTTTTAGCCAAATCGGTAGCCATATAGGACACTGAGGCAGCACCATCTCTAAAGGCTGTTTCCTGAGCTACTCTCTTACTCGCATAGAAAATAGAATGCATCAACCTATGAAGAAACGGACCAGCCAGACCTTCATCAGCAGACCACTGGTAAGCTTTCTTTACTTGATTTGATATTTGTAAATCTCCTAAGACTTTGGAGTCTAGCCCCAGGGATACCTCAAACAGATGCTCCACAGCTCCTCTGTGATCGTAAGATTGGAAATACGGCAATAGATCAGCTGCCGTAAAACCACCATGGTGAATAGCAAGAAGCTTTACTATCTCTTCTGTCAAATCCCTATCGGAACTGTAATAGATCTCCGTCCTATTACAAGTAGACAGAATCATACATTCGCCTAGGCCAAAAGTGGAGTTAAGTAATTTTAAATACTGCTTACATGAATCCTCACCTAGAGCCAGTTTCTCTCTCAGTTCAAGAGACGAATTTCTATACGAGATGCCAGTAGACTTGAATAATAATTGCATCGATATTGATATCAATGCAAAAATAAACCTGATCCGCCATAGTTGGTTTTCTCAGGGTACCACATTTTCCATGCTCGCGCCTGCTTTTTGCTCTTTTGATCAATAAATTTCAGCCATCAAGGGATGAAAAGAATCAGAAGCTATATCATAGACTATTTCGGCTTTTCCAAAACTGAAGCTAATGCTTCGATCATTCTCGTACTTGTTGTCATATTTACAGCTATTGTTCCCAGATTGTACATAAAGCATCTCTATGCTGGATCAGAATTGGATTTCGGGAGCAAAGAGGAGTTAAAAGCATGGCATGAAGAGTTCAGTGAGGCTTTTGTTGAGAAAAATCCCAAACAAGAAACTATTGAAAATGATCTCTTCGCTTTTGATCCAAATGAAGCTTCCTTAGATGATCTAATTTCCCTTGGATTTAAGCCGTACATAGCAGAACGAATTAAAAAATACCACACCGCAGGTGGCAGATTCCATTCTTCTGAAGACCTTAAAAAAATATATGGAATCGATAAGAGTTTAGTGGATAAACTCAAAAGCTACATTACAATCAATCCAGTTACTTCTAATCATTTTGAAAGTCAAGCTAGCGTCCCGGACACACCTCAGGAAAATAGAAGTCTAGTAAAAGAAAATTTAGCGCCATTTGATCTCAACTCAGCGGGAAAAGATGACTTAGAAAAATTAAGGGGCATTGGACCATACTTCGCCAATCGCATCATCAAATACAGGGAGGCGCTAGGCGGCTTTTCATCGATGGACCAAATTGAAGAAGTCTATGGAATAAAGGAGGATATCATTGATGTACTAAAAAAGAGTTCTGAAATCCAGAGTAAAACCAGGCGAACGATCTACATTAATACTGATAGCATTAAAACTTTATCTAAACATCCATATCTTTCTTGGAACCATGCCAGAGCAATTGTGAACTATCGAAAACAACATGGCCAATACAAATCTGAGATCGAGATAAAGGAGATAAAGATTATTTCTGATAGTCTGTATCAAAAAATATCTCCCTATCTTTCTATCGAACCACCAAGCCTGAATGCATCAAGTACTCCAATCTTACCTCCGAAGGCTAACGAACCTATCAGGAAGCAATAGATCTCTTTTGCTTCTTAGATTGATCTCAGAACAATGCATTGACCTACATCAGTTCGACTTTTCCCTCAACAATCCAAGCTTCCAAATACTCGAAGACTTAATATCGCATAAAGGTGAGATTCCTCTGACTGCCATCCTGGACAGTAGAGACAAGGAAAGCAATAAACTCAGTCAACACCTCAGGAAGATTCATAGAACCGATAGGTTCATATTCGATGAACGTGGATCCAAAGACCTCTATATTGGGTGGCCTTTCGTTCGAGGAAAATTCTTGGATGATACAGTGGTCAGGGCCCCATTGCTATTTTTTCCGGTTGCTTTAAGTCAAAAGGGAGAACATTGGTCCCTAAAGCTAAGAAGTGAAGTAAATATCACTTTCAACAAGTCCTTTATCCTAGCTTATTCTTTTTTTAATAAGGTTACGTTGGACGAAGAACTTCTGGAAACAACCTTCAACGATTTTAGCAGGGATACCACGGTTTTCAGGACAGAATTGTATGAGTTGTTGAAACAAAGCAATCTGGAGCTAAACTTTAACCAGGACAACTTCAGGGACATTCTTCAGCCCTTTCTGGATTTCAAACGATCAGATTTTGAATTACTGGAAAAAACAGGCCAACTAAAACTTTACCCTGAAGCTGTATTAGGGATATTCCCGCAAGCTGGATCCTATCTAGTCCCAGATTACTTACATCTGATAGAAAATCAACGATTCAAGGACTTGGAGGAATTTTTCTATCAAAGAAGAAGGGAGGATATGGAGGATGAAAGCACTACCAAATACTCTGATAGACTTCTGGAAGAAAATACATTTACACCGTTTGAATTAGACTCCTCGCAGGAGAAAGCAATAGGTCTAATCAAAAAGGGAAATTCCTTAATAGTCCAAGGACCTCCAGGTACTGGTAAATCACAGCTCATTGCCAACCTGATTTGCGATTACATTGCGCGAGGCAAAAACGTACTACTCGTGTGCCAAAAAAGAGCTGCTCTAGACGTAGTTTATAATAGGCTAAAGGAAAAAGAACTTCATGATTTCATAGGACTGGTCCATGACTTTAAGAATGACAGGAAAGATATATTCGAGAAAATCAGCCAACAAATCGACCGGCTAGATGAATATCGACAAAAAAATAACAGTTTAGATTCGATCCAATTAGAAAGAACGTTTCAACAGGCAAGTAGAAAAATAGATCAGTCTGTTGAGGAGTTAGAAGAGTTTAGAGCGGCCCTTTTTGATGAATCCGAATGTGGCAAATCGATCAAGGAGCTCTACCTTTCGTCTAATCCAGAGGATACGGTAATTACCCTCAATCAGGAGTACAGAAATTTCCAATATCCGGAAGTTCAAGGCTTCCAAGAGAAGCTCATCAACCATTTCCGATACTACAATGAACTGGAAGGCAGAAAACACTTCTGGATTGATGGTAAGTCTTTTGCCCACTTCGGAGTAAGTGATCTTGTTTCAATTCAGAACACCGTGGATGACGTCTTTGAGTTTCAGCAGGAGATTGAAAAAGAAGTTTCTGACTTACTGAAACAGGATGTTGATTTTGAATCTGCAGAAATGATTGCCAGTAAACCTGAGGAACTGACTCAGCTCATTCAAAATTTAGACAATGAAAGGGTTTACAAGTACTTTCTGAAAATAGCTAAGGAACCGCCTCAAGTCAATCCTAATTGGCTTCTGGAGCAAGAAAGAATACTACTCCAATGCTTCAAAGGGCACGGACTTGAAACCTCTTTAAAGTCAAATGAACTTGGAAGGTTTCAGGAAGCGCTAGAACATGCTATAAAAGCTCGAAAAGGACCAATTAGCTGGTTGCGATGGAAATTATTTTCAAAAGATAAAATCTTTATCACTCGTGTCATCGTGGCAAACGACCTAAAAGGAAACAAAGAAGGCTTCCAAATACTCCTCGATAAAATTGATAATAGGTTAAACTACGAGCATCTTATTTCGCAGCTGATGCTAAAGAAGTGGCTATCAGATTTTCCAGAAAATATCAGAAAGATTGATATCCAAAATTGGTTTTTCTACCAAAAATTAGCCTTCAATACCTACGAGCTGCTAGATCAACTCAGGCCTCTTGAATCATTGATCCCCTTCTATAAAGACAATCGCGATGATCAAATCATATCATTAAAATCACTGGAAAGGATTATTTCCAAGATTCCTAAACGAATCCAATCATGGTCTACTTTTTTATCCTATGGGCAAATTCGACAGCTAACATTAGGTAAGCACGACCAACATGAGATCAAGAAGCTTTTGAAAAAGGATTTCGACAAGATCTCCGATTACCACAAACTAAAAGAAAGCTACTCTTCACCTGAAAATAAAGTTCTTGGGGATTTAATAGAGTTCTTAGAAGAAGGCAAAAAAAGTGAGGACGTCCTAAGAGTCTTCCAAAACAGCCTGGCAATAGCTTGGATTGATCACATCGAGACTAAGTATCCCATTCTAAGATCAGTTTCCAGTCAAAAGTTAGAGACACTGGAAAAGACTTTAAAACTCTCTGTTGAGGAAAAAAAATCCAGTAGCGGAGACATTCTATTACTCAAATCTCGAGAGCGCACCTATGAAGATTTAGAATTCAATAGACTTAACAATCGAGTTACCTATCGAGAACTATATCATCAAGTAACTAAAAAGAAGCGAATCTGGCCCTTAAGAAAGGTTATCAGTAATTTCAATGAAGAGCTCTTTAAGCTAATACCCTGCTGGATGACCTCCCCCGAATCAGCTTCCGCCATCTTCCCAATGGAAGAGCTTTTTGATCTAGTGATTTTTGATGAAGCTTCCCAGTGTTATGCTGAGAAAGCAATTCCAGCCTTATACAGAGGTAAACAGGTAGTAATTGCAGGAGACAAAAAACAGCTAAAACCATTTGACCTCTACAGGGTACGATGGGAAGAAGAGGAAGCTGATGACAATCCAGAACTGGAAATAGATTCGCTTTTAGATCTATCGACTCAGTACCTACCCAACTCACCTTTGACACATCACTACCGGAGCAGGTCGATAGAGTTAATTGAATTTTCGAATAAAAACTTCTACGAAAGCAAACTTGAAAGTCTTCCTGAATTTGACACACAGACTTCCGAGGAAAGGGCTTTGGAATATATTCAAGTTGATGGTATCTGGGAAAAGAACACCAATACACAAGAGTCCTCGCAAGTAGTTGAGCTGGTTTTTAGGCTTTTGGACTCTGACCCTTCCAAATCAATTGGAATTGTGACTTTCAATAGTCCTCAGCAGAGCCTTATCATTGATCTACTTGAACAAAAAGCACTGGAAAGCAAACTAGTTGTTCCCGATTCTCTTTTCATCAAGAACATAGAAAATGTCCAAGGAGATGAAAGAGATATAATTATCTTCAGCACCGCCTATGCGCCTGATAAGAATGGCAAACTGCAAATGAGGTTTGGGCCGCTCAACAATGAAGGAGGTGAAAACCGACTAAACGTCGCCATAACAAGAGCAAGGCACAAAGTAATCATCGTGAGTAGCATTTTACCAAGTCAGATTTCCACTGAAAATCTGAAAAATCCTGGGCCAAAACTCTTGAAGGAATACCTTCAATTCGTGTGGGATGTGAGCCAATTAGGATATCATCCATCCCCATCGGAAGAGAATCAACAATCCACGGATTGGTATTTACATAAGAAAATCTCCAGTCCTGAATTCCACAATGAGTCTCAATTACAATTGACTCCTAAGCTCTCATTTGCGGACATTACAGTAAGCCAAGAAAACAAGTACCTAGGTCTCATTTTAACCGATGACCAAAGGTTTCATGAAGCAATCTCAATGAAAGAATCAATGGTGTATTATCCCAATCGCCTATCCGACATGAAATGGCCCCATACCAGATTCTTTTCTAGAACTTTTTGGATTGATAATCAATCAATCAAAGAAAGGCTTAAAATTTACCTCAACAGAATCTCGAATTAGCATGTCAAATCCAGGAATGGTCATAGAAGAAAGAAGTCGAGACATAGGTGACTTCCTCGTTGGCAGATTACTGCCTTTCAGAAAAAAGAGAATGGTCGGTCCCTTCATATTCATAGATCACATGGGCCCTTCGGTAATTAAAGAAGGAAGCTACATGGATATTGATCCACACCCTCATATCGGACTAAGTACTTTGACGTATCTTTTTAAAGGTGAAATTCTTCATAGAGACAGTATCGGGAGCAACCAAATTGTAAAATCTGGAGATGTTAACCTAATGACCGCTGGCAGCGGAGTTAGCCATACAGAAAGAACTCCTACAGAAATCCGTGATGGATTAGAGCGAGAGCTTCACGGATATCAAGTTTGGATTGCTCTCCCGAAAGAGAAAGAAGAAATGCCACCTGAATTCCACCATACAGAATCCAGTAAATTACCTGAATGGGTGGAGAATCAACTATCCTACAAACTTGTTACAGGTAAAATCAGCGACTATGAAAGTCCGGTGCCTACGTATTCACCACAATATATGCTGGAAATTAAAGCCTTAGAGTCCACTAGCCTTGACCTGAGTCCCTTCTTCGGCGAGACAGGCGTAGTGTTAGTCAATGGGAGCCTAAAAGCTTGTGGTGAAAATATACAAGCAGGAAATATGCTTATAGCCAAGCATGAAGATGGTTGCTCTGTGCAATTAGAAAAAGGTAGCCACATCATGGTCTTTGGAGGAGAGCCTTTCGCTGAAGAAAGACATATTTACTGGAATTTCGTAGCTACTGAAAAAAGAAGAATCGAGAAAGCAAAAGAAAGATGGGCAAATCGGCAGTTCCCACAAGTTGTGGGCGATTCAGGATACATTCCTTTGCCCTCTTAGCCATATTGAGTCGAAACTCCTTACAAGTTTCACCCTAAACTTAGAGTATAGCCAGGAATGGGTTGACTCCCATAAACATGTATCTGCATTATGCTTCCGGTGAAGGGGAGAAATTCACACAAGGCTTTATACTTGAAAAAAATAAATCATGATCAATCGGCTCGTGATAAGGTTTTTCAGGAAA
>CAZZHO010000038.1:0-26457 GCA_964653795.1 uncultured Roseivirgaceae bacterium
CGTAACTATGACGCGAAATACAAGGATTGGCGGATCCTCTTTTTTTGGCATGGTTAAAAAAGGGTTTCCCCTTTATTTTACTGGTTGTAGTACGAACTCAAATTTGAAGTGAGTGGCTTTTTTAAAAGCAATGAATTCGATGAATAGTCCCATTAAACCGTTGAACCGGTTAAATCAATTAGCAAAACAAAATGCCGTCTAAACAGTATATCAATCTTCATATTTGCCAAAATGCCTAAACCCAAGCTGTTGCTTCATTCATTCTATGATCCTGACTTTGATGGAGGTGATGGTTCTCTATTTGGTGAAGAACATCATCATTGTGTGCAGGTACTAAGACATGCAGCAGGTGACACTATCAAAATACTTAATGGAAAAGGCTTGATGGGTAGAGTACAGATAAAAGAAGTCACCAAGAAAAGCCTTAACTATGAAATTTTAGAAAATAGAGAATTAGACCCAAAAGGTTTCTCCATTCATCTATTCATCGCACCTACAAAGAACATCGACCGAATGGAATGGATGGTTGAAAAGCTAGGAGAATTGCACGTTGACAAAATCACCTTCATCCGCACCGCCAATAGTGAGAGGAGTAAAATAAGGTTGGATAGGATGGAGCGAAAAGTGATCAGCGCCATGAAGCAATCTCAATCTGGCTGGAAAACTCATTTTGAGGATATTATTCATTTCGAAGACAGCTTATCAGCTATTGATGAGAAAACGCTTATTGCGCATGTTTCAAGAGAACACCCCTATATCTCCAATGAGTTAATATCCGGAGCGGAGATTAAGATTTTCATCGGTCCTGAAGGAGATTTCACCGGAGAAGAAGTCATGAAAGCACAAGATATGGGGGCTAAAGCAGTCAGTCTTGGAAGATCCACTTTAAGGACCGAGACTGCTGGATTGATGGCTTGTCAGGCGATTAATTTTATTAATCAATATTAAGGTCTTACCAACAACCTTTGCGATACAATTTGAGCATTCTTTTGCCCCATTCTTACCACATAGGCTCCTGGTTTAATGCTCAATCCTTGAGAGTTCAGGTTTACTCTTTCTTGCTGACCCCCCATCTGCATTTCTTTAAACATTACCCTCTGGCCAATCATATCAATGATCTCTATCCAAACCGGCTCGTAAGCATCCCCAGTTTCAACGAATAGATTAATATTATCAGTCGTAGCAGGATTTGGATACACCTCCAGATTCAAAGGATGTTGTGGCGCCTCGAATGCCACCGCAATGATTGGCAACCTTTCTGACTTGCCATCAAAATCAAACTGCTCCAAATAGTAGTAGTTGTCACCATCAACAGGCGCAATATCATTGAAGAAATAGTCAGTTTGAAACTCAGTCGTACCATTTCCCTTGATATACCCTATCTCTTCGAAGTTAACTCCATCGGTAGATCTGAATAGTAGGAAATAATCATTGTTGAGTTCGATCGCGGTAGACCATCTAAGATAAATTGAGGACGCTTCCTGTTCTCCTTCAAAAGACATCAACTCCACAGGAGTGGTGACGGAACCAGAGATGCCCAAAGAAAATTGACGAATGGAAAAGGAAACGGTATTTTCCGAGGTAACCGTACCACTTGAGAAACTCCCGGACACCTGACCTCCCTCGTTTTCCCACCTGGAATCGACAGGATCCCAAGCTACCAATCGCAAAACACTTTGATCAGAGTGACCATTATGCGATCCGTAAGCTGCTCTAAGCTGGGCTGAATTGCTACCAGAACTCTCTACTTGCCAACGGTCGGAAGACTGGATACCAGTCAAAGCGTTAAAACCTGACCCGGGATCAGAATTATCATAGCTGCTACCCGGGTATATATCTAAAGTTGTAAAGTACTCCCCAGTCCAGTCTTGTCCTCCGGCACCTACTCCCACTACTGTAATTGGGGCATATCTAGCGGGTTTGCCTACTGGAAATTCAAAGTTAGATGTTACAGCCAGATTGTTCTTTCGAATAGGCCCTGTTACAAAACTGGCAGGGCTGGCCCCTGTCCAGGAACCACTTGAAGTCAAAGTGATTAGCTGTGTGCTGGTGGTATTGACAAAACCATCGGTAAGGGTCAAAACACCATCAACTTCCACAGAACCACTATTGACGGTCACTCCATTGGCGGAAGCGTTGTTAATCGTCAAGTTATCGTATGAACTGGCTCCAGTAAATGGACCGCTTATGAGTTGTTCAGTACTTCCGTCTAAAATCACAGTGGTTCCATTCCAATTCAGAGTCCCTCCTGTATAGGAAACGTCATCGGTTATCTCCACCGTCGTTCCTGTAAGACCAGTTAAGCTACCACCTGACATTTGAAAATCTCCGGTCACATTAAGAGTAGAAGCATTGGAAATCGTAACTGCTCCGGAATGGATTTGAAGAAGGTCTGTATCTGCATCACCCAAGGTATATGTCACTCCTGCGTCAAAGGCTACAGTTGGACCATTTACAATGAGCGTGTCACAAACACTCAAAGCATTATTCGGCATATCTCTTATTCCGGTCCCATCAAATATGACTTTCCTTATTTGAGAAATACCTGATAACACACTGTAGCTTGTAGAGCCAGAATATTGCAATCCACCACCATCGCATGCTAGGAAACTAGAATACTCTCCCGTAGGTAGTAACTCATTATCCTGCAATACAATTGTTCCGGATCCCGATACATTTCCTAATCGGATATTGGTCACTCCTGAAGGTACAATGAGTGTTCCACCACTTTCGATTTCAGTAGCATACAACCTGATGTTAGATATATCTAAAGTTAGCTGATCACCATTCTTTACTATCACCTGGGCTCCAACAGGTCCCACACCATTGGTAACTGCCGGGGAGCCACTGACTGGAGTCCAGCTACCAGCGGCACTGTAATTTCCACTGCCGGAAATGGATGTCTCATACTGCGCTAGTTGGTCAGGAATAGCACCTTCAATGTTGTTATTTGTACCATCTGAACTGCCTACTCCCGCAGTGTAATCTCCTGTGATTTCAGCGGCAGAGAATGTACTCAGCGGCACTGAAAAAGTTCTATTTCCTCCTAAAAATTGTGTGGGGGCAAACTTGTCCCAGTTGACATTGTTTGAAAGTAATCTGGCTGAAATGTAGTTTGTCGTGTCATATGGAGCAGTGACCTGAATGTCAGCATGATCATATGAAAACGTAGCAGACCCTGAAGCATTGGTCAGATTTTCAGCTACCACAATCCAATGATACTGAAGTACATTTTGAATATCATCTATTTCCGTCTCGGTCATAGGTTCAGTGTTGTTGGTGATGGTAGGATGCCGTTCATTTGCTGGTCTTACTCTGATACCTCCAGCAGTGGTTCCTGCATTTAAGTTGAACTGGACAGGTGTATACTTCAACTCACCAATTGGGAAAAAGACAACCGTATCAGCTGATACCGTAAAAAACTCAATCCTAAGACCATTATCCGTAAAAGAGCTGTTAGTTTGGACCATGTTGTTCACATTGAATGGCGAAACAGCAGTTACTGGAGCTCCTGGTTTCATGGTAACAAGACTTCCTCCAATATTGAAAACGCCACCATTCAGTCTCAGCTCCTGCGTAATATTGAAATTGTAGCCATTTCCATCTGTAATGTCCACGCCTGAGGCATTGTTAATAGTTATGGTTCCTATATCTACAGTAGTATTAGATTGACCATTTAAGTCCTGATTTGCGGTACCATTGAAAACCAGACCATTTCCTCCCGTATTGGAAAAGGTACTTCGGATGTAAGCGTCGTTCTGAAGACTTAGCGAATTGGCTTGCACATCAAACGTACCGGCATCCAAATAGAAGTCATTGCCAATAGATAGGTTAATGTTCGAGGTAGTGGTACCAGATCCGGATTTCCTTAGTGTGAAAACGGTATTGGTCCCAGTCCCATCTATAAATTGAGATCCTGATCCAGCAAAGTTGGTTTCTGTTGAGTTGTTGGTATAAGTCCCATTATTAGTGAAATTCCCATTTAGTGTCAGATTGAAATTTCCTGCCAGCAAGGTCTGATTGGTGTTGATTGTGAGGTTGTTGACCTCTAAACTCTGATTAAAAAGCTGGATATCCGGAAGGTCTGCATTATTGGAAATGGTCAGGTTATTCAAAGGAATATTAACTGCCAGGTTGAAGAAATTCGATCCATAATTAGAGCCCAGACCCTCAAAAATGGTAATGGTAGAGCCTGTAACATTTTGAGTAGTGGGGTTCAACTCCAGAGAAACATTGGCATCGCCAGCTACTCCTCTTGCAATATTAAAAGTGCCTCCAGTTAGTGTAAACTCACTGCCATTGTTCAATACTTCGAAAGCTGCCCTGGAAGAGGTACTGGCACCATCTGTAGCAATATCTACGTCGCCTCCCGATTGACGGTACTTTAAAACACCTGCCGTAGAAGTAGTTGATCTTCTCACTTGGCCTCCAACATTCAGCGTCCCGCTTGTAACGTTCACTAAAGCCGAACCGGTAGTCGAATATTCAATATCTGAAGTCCCCAAATTGACTGTACCTCCATTTACTCTGAGTAATCCATCCAGAATGATATTAGAGCCAGTAGTAGCTATCGTTCCTTGCGCGACCTCAAGTCCGGCTGAGGCAGGAATCGTGTAATCCACTCCATTTGCAATCGTAAGATTGGTTGAAGAACTGTTCAAAATCAACTTCCCGTTTTGGAGTTCAAGCGGTGAAGGGGAGGCTGTGTTATCCCCGTTTAACGTAAAATCGTTGTTGAATGTGAATGAATTGGTGGTATCTGTACCAGCATTCATCACAACCCGATAAAGATCAGGAGTCAATACTCCCGGAGCATTGTTCGTAAAAGAATAACTACCAGTACCACTCAATTCTAAAATGGCATTGTTATTAGGACTGGTACCATTATATAAGTCAAAGGATGAGCCTGCAGCCAATCCAGACTCAAAATCTATATTTCCTCTCACTCTCACCACATGCTCGTACCCGTTCTGATTATCATTCTTCACTACAAAACGAGCAGCGTCATCCCCAGTACCATCTCTCATTAAAAGGTCTCCACTAATATCAAAGGTGACTTGCCTATCATCACCAATTTCAATGGTCGTTCTATTCTGCTGCCAAGTGACTCTGACATCTCCTTTCACAGTTACATCGTGATTGATTCTAAACCTTGGAGATCGATCTAATTGTACCCAACTATTTACTGTGATAGGAACACTCGTCTGAAGGATCCTGTTATCATCGTCTCCAACACCGTTTCCAGCTTCAATTCTCAATTGTGGGTAGACGGTAATATTACTTGGCATATCCACCACTTGATTGTCGGCATTGATATTGAAGTTAAACTGGCTATTCGGCTGGGAACTAAAATCCCCTAAATCAGTAGTACCAGTAAAGTTTGCTACCTCACCAGTCCTTACCAATAGTTGAATTTGTCCAGTCCCAGAGACCGGACCGAGATCCAGATTTGCAGTTCGATCTGTAACCCTGAACCTAGGACTCCATCCTCCTAAAGAATTATCGAATATTACCTGAGCCACTGTAATGTCAGAATCGACATCAACCCAATGATTCCCATTACCGTTTCCATAACTTTTTATCACAGCAATATCACCAGCACCTGGCACCCCTGTATTACCATCATCAGCTCCAGTATTGGTAAGTGACCATTTCGACTGATCACTCCAATCGATCCATCCAACTGTTGTGGTATAATAAATATCTGGACTTGAGTCAGGGAACCTACCAGTGACACCAGCGGTATAGTTTGCAGACCTCAATTGAAATGGCGAACTCGAGCCTGTTGAAAACTCCCCATCAAACTCAATGGTCAGACCGGTAATACCATTGTTTTCATAGAACCTATTGAAATTTGTATCGGTAGTAGGTGAATCATCACTATCAACGCCATCTTCTACACCACCTGGAACAAAACTTGTAAGTGGTCCTCCTGTAGGATCATCAGCGGCATTGGCATCAAAGGCCAAAGTTGTAACATTCGGAAGGGTGCTGAAATTGCTATTTCGAACTCTCCAATAGTAACTCAAAATATTACCTCCTGTGAGTTCAGTTGTTAATAGATCAGAATCTACCGGATTGATCTGTACATGACCATCATCTGATATGGCGGTCAAATCAAGCCTTGCTGGCGTGTATTTGCTATTTGATCCGAAAGGATAGAGAATTATCGAAGGGTCGGCAGTATTTCCATCAAAATAGTATTCCAAGCCTCCGTCCGAAGCATTCCCACCTGTTTGTAACATGAGCGTATTGCTAAAACCACTCATATTGCTAGTCTGGACCTCACTGTTTAGCGTGACCTTGGAAGAAGCAATATTGAATAGTCCATTATCAAGATGTAAAGAATCCAGGATTATATCACCTGAGAGCGAAACGCCATTCGTATTGTTTAGCTGAAGATCATGAATAAAACCATTCGTCGATAAAATGGTCTGAGCCGTTCCACCGCTCATCGTCAATAGTCCGGTGGACCCTGGAGCACCAATAGTATCGGCTATGGTGAGACTACCATTCACCACAACATCGTAAGCACCAAGCTCAAAATTCCCTCTAACTACGTTAAATAGTTCATCAATCTGAAGAGCTGTGGATTGACCATTTATGATATTGATATTGGAGAACTCATCGCTTTTGTTGAACTCCAGGCTGTCTAATACTAAAGTAGATGCCAAGCCAATATTGAAGGCCGAGGAGCCTGCGCCTTTCATCGTCAATTTCATATTGCTGAAATCCACTGAGGAACCATTGTCAATGGTAAGGGATCCCGTAATGTCAAGGTCCACTCCACCAGCATTGAAAGTAGTACCATTACCGCCGGCATTGTTAATTCGAAGGTCATTTAATACTTCAAAACTTGTCATGGTGATGGTAGTCTCACCAGCACCTGTACCTGAGCTTCCGCTTTCTAATATTACCCTGCCATTAGAAGCACTGGACTCCAAAACGTTCATATTAAAAAATGGAGCATTGGAAGTAACCGACAGGTCATTGTTGTTGGTAACATCAAGATTGACAGTTCCACCTGTTACACTAACATTCGCTTCAGAGCTGTTGATGTAAATACCTCCTTTTGTATTGACTCCTGACAGGTTGATAACACCCCCACTCATGTTAAACACATTACCGGGGTAGGTAAGACTGAAAGTATAGTAGTTAGTGCTGGTATTTCCTCCTGTGACATTGAATATACCACCGGTCATGACCAATCCACCCAATGCAGTGACGCCATTAATCGAAGTTCTAAATTGATTTACGGTGACGGTGCCTCCCTCTATAGTGAGTTGACCATTATCTCGTGTCGTAATTCCACTATTAATCGGAGCATTTAATACCCCAGAGGACACTCTGATTTTACCATAAGGTACAATAGCAGTACCACCCGTCTTCTCAACAGTTCCCCCATTCACCCAAATCTGAGATCCCGCATAGATACTGTAATTGCCTCCTGCATTCAGTGGGGAAATCGTGACGTTGTTACCCACTTTAACAGTTCCGTAAATCAATCCTAAAGCATTGTCATTTGTGGTGCCCTGAGAGCTGTTGGTGGAAGAATTCGCATAGCCATAAAGATTGAAATTGGCAGCTGCTGTGGCGTTGATGTCCACTACATAAGTATCATCCACACCTTTGTTGATTTCCAATCGATAGAAGTCCGTGGTGTTTTGAAGGTTGACTTTTTGATCTTGAGTGGCACTCACAAAATTTACATCTACGATGCCATCCGTGGCTTCACTACTGGTAACCTGACTATTTCGATTAGTAAAGTCCACATCTCCCTGGTTGGTAAAATCTCCATGAAGGTTGAATTCGTGACGAGCATTTGCAGTACCCACATCGATAGAACCATTTCCTTGAACCAGGAGATCGCCGTATAAAGTGACATTTCTACTGGTCGTCGACGAGTTATCGTTGAACTGAAAAATACCATTTGAGATGGTCATATTACCATTGATGGTCATATCTGCCAGTAAAGTGATAATGTCGGTGGAAGAGGTTGAATTGATCACCAAATTATTCGCACTGCGGGCATTGCTAATAGTCAGGCCGGTTCCGTAATATTCGAGAGTCCCACCTTCTGTTGCATCTATGAATAATGCGTCATTAGTGGTAGGATAATTTTCAGCCGAAGCTGCTCCTGACAACCTCATGGTGCCTGATCCATCAAGGATTCCAAAAGTGTGGCCAGTCGTAGCTGCCAGATCCAAGGTCCCAATAATCTCTAACCGTGTAACAGCCGCATTATTGACATTCATTGTCACCGTTCGACCCGTTTGGATCACAACCGAATCCGCATTTGAGGGGATTTCACTTGATGGGTTATTGTAAAGTGGTGAAACCGCACCATCTAATGTCCAGGTATTGGGATCATTCCAGTTTCCAGATGAATAGCTGTACCACACTTGAGACACATCACCTCCTTCAAAGGCAATGGCAATTCTATCATTGCTATTTAACGTCACTGTAGCAGTGGCACCTACTGCATTTGGCGTCATAGCAAATCTTCCCGCATTGGAAAAATCCGCATCTCCATCAGTATCTACGAGCAAGTAATAATTAGGTATAGCAAACCCCGTAGCTGGCAGTTCTGAATTTTGTATGGACACGGTAACCTTTCCAACATCATTTGTTTCTTCAACGAGCCATTCTCTAGCCAAACGCTGCTCAGAACCTGGTACTTCAGTAGAACTCCAAGCTGCGATACTGCCATCGTCATGACCAATCATCAACCAATCATTGTTATCAAAATCCGTTGATTCTTCAATTCTAATGAGGCTGGATTTACCAGAAGTAGCCTCCGAACTGTAAATTGATTCCTGCCCTATACCTGTAATATCATTACTGTAGGTCGCATTGTCAGTCCATAAGTCATTGGAAATGGTGATCCCATACTTATTTGCCAAATAGTTTTCTACTATGATCCTCTCAGCTTGCGTTAACCCATCGCCATAAATGATCACTTCTGCTAAGTCACCATCAAAATATGTTCCGTAGTTATTGTTAAGAGCACCTAATATAAGGTCGGATGTAGCATCACTAACGCCCCCTGCTGCTGCCCGGATTGAGGGATTGCTTCCATTTACAGAAATAAATTGATTGGAGGCATCATGTACAGAGGAGAGGATATAATCTGTCCCAGTTGCAAGGGTCGTACCATCTGCTAATCGATTATCTCCAGTAGTTCTAACGTCAAAATTCAATCTGGAACTGGTGTAGGTAAAGATGCTGTAGGCCTCTTCTGAAGAGGAACTCACTCTTTTTGATAGAATGCCTCTTGGGCTATTATCAACAGTAGAGAAGTCGGTTACGATTATAATGGAAACTCCGCCGCTGAAGCCATCTAATGTAGCATTATCCGCAATTCGAAGATATCGTTCAGTACCATCAAATCGTACTGCATCCAGTCCGGCACCAAAAGCATTTTCTGCAAAAGTCGGAACAGGATCCCCTCCTTGTTGCGTTAAGTTATTCCCATTTCCCGATTGATCAGTCCATGTTGTAACGTTGGCCCCGTTTGCGACGCCAAGGGTGGAAGCATCCAGCCAGAGAACATTTCTAGGTCCGTTTGCACCGGCGTTATCACCCACACCTCCTGGACCGGTTTGGGCAGTAATATTTAGACACAGAAATATAAATATCAGAGCAAAGAAACTCTGACTTGGCGGTTTAATCTCCATTTGTGCTGGCTAGGAATTATGCTATCAAACCTAGAAATAGCAACAATTATCTTCACGCTATTTTCGATAGACTAGTACAAGTCTTCGACCAATGGGAATTAATCTATGCCGAAAGAAAAAGAGGCGTTCTAATAGTCAGAACACCCTTTTCCTAAAAAGCTCTAATCTTTAATAATTCTGGAAGTTTCTATTCTTTCTCCGACCTGAAGTACCAACTGGTAGATTCCCTTTTTGAGTTTGGAAACGTCAATGGCTCCTCCTAATCCATTGATCTTCCCAGCATCAACTCTCGTTCCACGCACGTCAAAAATTGAATAGGTAGCGGAGCCTAGATTCTGATTGGAGGAGATATTCAAAATATTCTGAACAGGATTAGGATAAACCACCAGTTCAAAGGTTGTAACCTGCCAGTTGGCGGATATCAAGGCAGAATACTCCACGGTACCATCAAAATCCGTCATACGAAGACGATAATAGTTCAACCCTTCTACTGGGGACCTATCTAAATGACTATAGAAATTTTGCTGGTCATTGTTATTACCATCCACTCTGTTTATCTCAATAAAATCTATGGCATTTGCGCTCTTTTCAAGGGCGATGGATTCAATATTGACCTCATTGGTAGTAACCCATTCAACATTAATTCCATTTTCCAAAGTATTGGCTACAAAAGACAGTAAGTCCAATGGCAATGGAATGGTCTCATCATCCTGATTAGTCACTGTCACCGTCTGGTTCGCTACTCCGGTAAAGGTGGCATCACTACTACCATTGACCGATACAGTAATTCCGTAAACCTGATCTCCATCCGGATCAGCATCATCGGCAGGAGTTACTGTGACTGTTTGCGCAATGTTGTAATCTCCTGGGGTGAAGGTCAAGGTCGTCGGACTAACACTACCTTCATCGCTACTCTCGGTAATATCTATGATCACGTTAGTAGCTGGCACAACATCCAAGACCACCGTAAACTGTGCTGTCGTTCCGCTCTCCCGGGTCACCAAATTCGTGGAGTTGAGGACCACCCCTTGTTCATCGTCGTTATTGGTTACTGATACAAGTTGGTCTAGAGCAGGATCAAATTGATCGTCGCTAGCCCCATCATTAACAGATAATGTGATATTGTAGGTCTGATTCCCATCCAACAAAGCGTCATCCGCTGGGGTGACGGTAATGGTTTGTGCTACATTCCAGTTTGCATTTGTGAAAGTTAATTGGCCTCCTACCAGGGTGGCTCCACTTATACTTCCTTCATCACTGGCTTCCGCCACATCGATTACTACATTAGTAGCAGGCATAATGGATAACTCAACTGTAAAGTCTACTGTACTACCATTCTCAGAAGTTGTAAGTGAGTTCGTACTAACCCGGATAGAGCCTTCGTCATCAGTATTGGTACCAGTCACCATCTTATCAGAGGCATTATCAAAATCATCGTCACTATTGGCGTCACTCACAGACGCGGTGATGGTATAGCTTTGATCGCCATCATTCAATGCATCGTCTTCACCAGTGGCAGTTACGGTTTGTGGTACATTCCAATTGGCGTTGGTAAATGTAAGGGTGGAGGCGTTAAGGGATACCTCATCGCTTGATTCAAATACATTGATCACCACATTCGTAGCAGGCTGAAGTGTTAGTACAACTGTGAAATCAGCGGTGGTCCCAGTCTCACTCGTTGTAATGGTTGATGGAGCAACGGTGAAATCGCCATCTAAGTCCACATAATTCTCTGTACCATCACTATCGTTATCAGGTTTTCCTGAAACATTGCCATAGAAGTTCCCACCAGCATCTGTATCAAATAGGTTTATTATTCCGTCATTATCAGAATCGATATAGAATGGAGAATTCGGATCCAGGAAGTTTGGTTGATTATCACTATCGCTATCCCCACTAAACCATCCACTAGTACTGCTCACCTCTAACTCATCATAGTGACTAGAGTTGCCATATGCTATGGCTCTTGCCGTATAGTCATCTGTAAATGTCCCATCTTCATCATCGTCAAAACCTTCCTGATAATCAAATACGCCATCAGCATCAGACTCTGTATCCAGGTAATTGGCACCGTCCGTCCCATCTGTATTGGGTGTTGGTAGTACCGTCCCTCCATTGTCAGAATCGACGAGGTTATTCCAACCATCACCATCCGTATCACCAGAGGTATCTAGTCTTCCATTCCCATCCGTATCACTACCTCCCGCTTCTATTAAGTCAACAATACCATCGCTATCAGAATCAAGATCAATACGATTTTGTAGTCCGTCACCATCAAAATCTCCATCAGTCAATGCCGCACCGCCTTCATCAGGATCAATAATATTGATAATTCCATCTCCATCATCGTCAAAATCGAAGTTGTCCAAAATGGTATCCCCATCAGCATCGGTACCGGCAGTTTGGTCTGAATCAAACGTATCATCAATATCATCACCATCCGTATCAACACCACTTCCTCCATTGGAACCGGAATTGTCGACATCTACATTATCAGGTATACCATCACCATCCGAATCCTCAATTCCATCCAATATCCCATTGTTATTGCTATCAGTTCCTCCAGCCTCTATGATGTCCGCAATTCCGTCATTATCAGAATCAAGATCAAAGAAGTTAGGCACACCGTCTAAATCTGTGTCATATTCATCCCAAATCCCATCAGAATTACTATCTGTCAAGGCCGTGGTACCATCCAGTCGGTTAGGGTTGTCACTGTCATTGTAATTGAAGACACCATCGCCATCCTGGTCTCCAAAAGGATTCCTGTACAGGCTAGAGTTATATTCATCTGAATCCAGAATACCATCATTGTCACCATCAGCATCCTGCCCATCCGCGATCCTGTCGTTATCACTGTCATTAAAGAAGAGATAATCAGGGGTGGCTCCTCCGCCTTGAGCCTTATCGTTGGTCCAGTTTCCATCGCTATCAACATCCTCAACAGCCGTCGTAATGTTATCGGTATCATCATCCTGATCCCTGAAATCCAATGTACCATCTCCATCTGTATCCTGCAGATCTGCTCTGGAGCCATTGATATTGTTTGTTCCTCTACCTGAGAAATTGTCAAACAAATCCCAAAGTCCATCTCCATCAGTATCCGTAGCATGCCCAGTCTCATCTGCCAAGCTCAAATCCAAATCTGAATCCAACTCACTGAACCCATTTCTATTGGCATCAAAACCTTCAATATCATCCCCAACGAAACCAATTCCGTCATTGTCATTATCAGCGTCAATATCTCGATAGTCAGGCTCTGTATCAGATATCGTGAAAGAGCCATCAGTGTTAACGGGAACTAGTGCTGTACCACCATTATCCGGGTCATAGCTATTGTCCCAGCCATCACCATCGGTATCATTTCCAGATGGATTCACACGGCCGCTTGTTGCCTGCGCTTCAATATTATCCGTAATACCATCTTCATCTGAATCAATATCCAGGTAGTCATCCAAACCATCTGCAACAACACTACCTGGTGGATCAAAATCCGGCTTAGCCAAAGGAGCACTCTCTACCGCATCCACGATGCCATCCATATCGCCATCAGTACCGGAAAAACGACCTGTAGAAGTACTGAATGACCCAATGGAAGGAGTGATTCCACTATTGGCTTCAATGGCATCTAAAATACCGTCATTATCAGCATCAAGATCGAAGAAGTTAGGTACTCCATCTCTATCTTGATCAACTCTATCATCCACTCCATCACCATTTACATCCGTGATAGTAAAATTGGTATCGTTGGTATCCAGGTAATTAAATATGCCATCACCATCAGAATCACCAAAAGGCGTTCCCGCGTTGCCTGAAACATCTGAACCGACTGCATAGGTAGTGCCAGCATACTCATCGGAATTGAGAATACCATCATTATCTGAGTCGCCATCCGCACTATCAGTGATGTTGTCTCCATCCGCATCCGGATTGAATAGATAGTTCGGAGTGGTGCCACCGCCCTGAGTGAAATCATTCGCTCGATTATTATCGGAGTTGGCATCCTCATTTCCTGTTCCTTGTGAGCTTGTTAATAAGCCATCCGCATCGTCATCAGTATCTCTCCAATCCTCCGTATTATCACCATCTGTATCCTGACGGTTATTATTGGATCCGGTAATGTTGGCGATGGTGCCAAGCCCATTGGAATTGTCGAAAATCAGCCAAATACCATCTCCGTCAGAATCAATATTGTAGCCAGAGGCCGCTTCATCTGTAATGTCATTATCGCCATCTGTATCCCAGGAGGCGAAGCCATCGCTATTGGTATCAAAAGCCTCAATATTATCAGCTACACCATCATCATCACTATCCGTATCTAAATAATCAGGGTCGCCGGTAGAGTCTGTATTTTCAGTACCTAAAGCAGTCCCTCCAAAATTGGCATCATCGCTATCATACACATCCAGTACTCCATCTCTATCGGAATCTCCTGCCGCTGGGGCAACATAACTAGCCGTAATCTGGGCCTCTACATTGTCCACTATACCGTCATTATCAGAATCTAAATCCTGATAATTGGCTATGCCATCCCCGTCAGTATCAAGCGCTACATTGTAAGCTAATACTGTGCTTGTTGCTGTTGGCAATACTCCTGTGTATCCTGCCGCCACTGGACCGATGTTAGTCCCTCCACCTGCATCACTACCAAAATCGAAGAATACCGCTCCACCATTTGTCATGTCTTCGACAACAATTGAGGTTAGCGTCATATCAGCTATTGATCCTTCTTGAACTTGTATGTCATATGAACTTGCAAGTGAAGGGTTGTGAATCACCGTTTGAAATACATTCGCTGTTGTGACAATATTTTCAGTAACCCCATCCACAGTTACTGATCCGTTTCTAGGGTTCGTGAAATCTCCGACTGTACTGTAAATTCTTACCTGAGTATTTCCTCCAAAAGTTATTCTAAAGGTGTAATCATCAGCCACACCACTTTCAAAAACAAAGTCTCTATTAATATCTCCCCCTGAGGTTCTGTCTCTAGTATTGTTCGGGGCTGCAGCCCATTCGAAGGTGACTGAGCCAGTACTACCTATTTCAGAGCTATCAAGGATTCCGTCATTATCACTATCTAAATCCCTAAAGTCCGGAACTCCGTCCAGATCATGGTCAAACTGATCAGCGATACCATCACTATTCGTGTCTGTAAATGAAGTGGTACTAGTGCCATTTCCATCTCCGTCTGTATCAGCCGTATTGGCGATACCATCACCATCGATATCGGTATCCTCGAAATTTAATAACCCATCGCTATCAATATCGCCACTTGGATTAATGCCAGTAGCTCCATCTTCCACAATATCCGCTATACCATCATTGTCAGAATCCACATCACTAGGATCATCGGTACCATCTCCATCAGTATCTTGATTTCCAAATAGATAATTTGGAATTGGAATACCTCCAGCGGTAAAGTCATTAGTGGGGTCTCCATCTGAATCAGCGTCTTCGTTTCCAGCACCCTGAGAGCTAGTTAATAAATTATCTCCATCATCATCCGTATCCTGAAAGTCCCAGATGCCATCTGAATCTGAATCCTGACCATCAGAATTGGATCCTGTAACATTAGCAGAAGTGCTGGACGCTACGTTATCAAATAAATCACGGAGACCGTCACTATCTAGATCAGTTGTATATCCTGATTCATCTGTAGGGTCATTGTCATTGTCAGTATCCCAATCAGCATATTGAGACCTGTCATCATTCGCCCCTTCTACATTGTCAGGAACATTGTCACCATCCGAGTCAGTATCGAGATAATCTGCATTTCCTGTTGCATCTGTATTAACTGGTGTCAGGATAGTTCCTCCATTATTAGGATCAAAAGCATCATCCAGACCATCATCATCCGTATCCGCGTCAGAGATAGCAGTAAAGGTGGCTCTAGTCTGGGCCTCTATGAGGTCCGGTAGGCCATCATCATCAGAATCGATATCCTGAAAATCCGGAAAAGCATCTGCATCAGAGTTTGTGGGCGTAATTGGGGTTCCTGCCAGCGCTGTTTCCTGCCCATCGTTCCAACCATTAGTATTGGTGTCAGTAAAGCCGCTTATAGATCCAGTAGCGGCATCAGCAGTTTGTCCAAACTCAATAACATCAACAATACCATCTCCATCCGAATCCAGATCTCGGAAATCCTTATTACCATCCCCTTCTTTGTCTTCCTGACCATAAGGGTTAGCCTCAGCATCATCATCAAAACCATCTCCATCCTGATCTGTATCGAAAGTGTCATCAATACTATCTCCATCAGTATCTGATCCTCCAGTGATACCAACATCAAACGAGTTGTCTATACCATCGCCATCTGAATCAGTACCACTTCCTCCATTAGATCCAGAATTATCAACATCTACATTGTCAGGAATACCATCATTGTCTGAATCACGGGTATTGTTGACGATCCCATCATTGTCTGAATCTGTACCGCCCGCTTCCAAGATATCTGGATATCCATCATTATCGGCATCCAAATCCTGATAATCACCAAGACCATCGCCATCAACATCCGAATTTGAAATGGGTGTTCCTCCATTGTCAGGATCTACAACATCTGCAAGTCCATCAGCATCTGTATCGGTAGCAAAACCGTCAACACGGCCATCATTATTTGTATCAGGGCCTCCATTATCTACAGGATCCGGTACTCCATCATTATCCGAGTCCACATCCAAATAATCTCTTATTTGGTCATTGTCCGAGTCGGGCCTGGTTAATGCTGTTCCTCCGTTATCAGTATCTGACAGGTCCGCAAAACCATCAATATCAGTATCAGTGAGGTTGTCCAACTTACCATCTCCGTCGCTATCGGTACCACCATATTCCTTCAAATCTGTTATTCCATCATTGTCAGAATCCAGATCATAGGCATCTTCCAAACCATCACCATCGGCATCAGTTGGTGTGATGGCTGTTCCACCATTATCCGTATCATAAGTATTCGCCAGGCCATCGCCATCAATATCCGTATCAGCGGTATCAATGATATCATCACCATCTGTATCTGTTAACCCAGATACACTAGCGTCGAATGAATCATCAATTCCATCACCATCACTGTCGACACCACCAGTGCTGCTGACGTCTACACTATTTGGAATACCATCATTGTCATCATCGTTTAAGCCATCAACCTGTCCATTGCCATCTGAATCGGTACCTCCTGATTCTACGATATCTGGCACACCATCATTATCAGAATCTGAATCCAAAAAGTCCGGAATACCATCCAAATCCTGATCATAGTTGTCCCAAACACCATCACTATTGGAATCAACTTCCACTATCCCAGCGAGGACGGTGGCATCGTCAGTATCTCGATAATTTGCAATTCCATCTCCATCCGCATCTCCATCCGGGCTAATAGACTCACCTCCATCTTCGTCAGAATCCAAGATACCATCATTATCAGCATCCAAATCAGCTGCATTTGCTATCCCATCATTGTCCTTATCGCCGTTAAATAAGTAATCCGGTACTGCTCCACTTTGACCCTGAGTCTGGTCATCCGAATAATTCCCATTGCTGTTGGCATCTTCGTTTACAGTTAAGGCTTCATCATTGTCATCATTGGAGTCCCTCCAATCCCGAAAGTCAATACCATCGGTATTTTGAAGTGGAGCAGTGGTACCTCCATTATCCGAATCAAATGCATTATCTAGTCCATCTCCATCCGTATCTGTGCCGGAAGAGGTCGCATCAGCCACTCCATTAAAGTCAGCATCGTGGCCCTCAATGTTGTCAGGAACATTATCATTATCACTATCGCTATCCAGGTAGTCCTGAACATCTAAACCTTCAGAATTTACCGGTGTAATCTGTGTCCCCCCATTGGATGGGTCAAAATTGTTATCAATACCATCCCCATCTGTGTCGGCATTGGCCAGCGAAATGAAAGCAGCGGTAGTTTGTGCTTCAATGATATCAGTGATACCGTCACCATCACTGTCTATATCCCTGTAATCTCTTAATCCATCAGAATCGGTATCGGGATTAGTTAAGTCAGAAGAGCCACCAGCAGATACGTCATCAGTATCTACAAAATTCATGATGCCATCATTGTCCGGGTCATCCAGCGTAAACTGCCCAGTAGAAGTATCTAAGCCAAAAGGCACGGACCCAGCGTCCGCTTCAATCGCATCCCAAATACCGTCATTATCGCTATCCAAATCCAGGAAATCTGGAACACCGTCTGAGTCTGTATCAAATAAATCGATAGTGCCGTCCCCATTACTATCTGCGTAACCAGTAGTAGTATCTACATTTCCACCTCCAGATAATGCGGTTGCGGCATCCGCAGTATTCACTGTACCATCGCCATCGATATCGGCATCCTGATAGTTGGCAATACCGTCACCATCTTCATCACCACTAGGATCTATGGCCGCACCGTTATCCTCTTCAGCATCCAAAATCCCGTCATTATCTGAATCCGCATCTTGTGCGTCGGCTATGGCATCGCCATCGTAATCACCTCGATATAAATAATCAGGGACGGTAGCGCCTGCACCTTGTCCTTGTGTCTTGTCATCAGTCCAGTTATCGTTGAGATTGGCATCCTCTCCAGAAGTCAAGACGCCATCATTGTCATCATCCGTATCCTGCCAATCAGCATTGTCCGCTCCATCTGAATTGGGGGTTGGTGCTGCGGAAGCTTCGAAAATGTCCCAAAGCCCATCCGAGTCAGCGTCAAGATTGTGACCCGTTTCATCAGATATTAATCGATCTTCATCTGTGTCAAGATCAGAAAAGCCATCAGTATCAGCATCCCAACCTTCTATAAAATCTTCAACTCCATCTCCGTCTGCATCTGCTGACAGATAATCGGATGTACCATCAGAATCGGTATCGACTGTAGCCAAGAATGTACCTCCATTATTGGGGTCATAGACATCCAAAAGACCATCGCCATCAGTATCTCCGGCAGCAGAAGCAATAAAAGACTGGCTATTCTGGGCCTCCACATTATCCAGAATCCCATCATTATCAGCATCAATATCTCTTAAATCGATGAAGGAGCCATCACCATCAGTATCAGGTCTGGCCAAAGCCACACTTTCCTGAGCGTCATTAAAGCCGTTGCCATTAGCGTCAGTGAAACTTGCGATTTGACCGTTGGCAGCATTGGCAGATCCACCTGCTTCAATTACGTCAACTATACCGTCATTATCCGAGTCCAGATCTTGATAATCATTGGATCCATCAGAATCGGTATCGACTAAGGTGAGAGCAGAACCTCCACTGCATGTAGTATTGAAGTTATAGGCGAATCCATCTAAGGCTAAGAGCCCACCCTGATCATCCGTCATAGTGACCCTAAGCAGGCTCGCATCAGAAGTCAGAACATAGTTAAAATCTTCTGTGGTGACAGTGGCGGCATTTGTAAAGGTCTGGAGGTTAGTATAGGTACTACCATCAAGGGATTGCTCCACCGAGAAGTCGTTGCCCAGAGCGGTGGTTAGGAAAGTTACCACAATTGTTTCTCCTGATGGTACCACCACGCCCATACTCCATATACCCTGATCGCCATTATCATCGAAAAGTGCTAACTCGTTACCATTGAGCGTTCTTTCGGGGGCCCCTAGGGCTTCTGAACCTGTTCCAGTAGAAGTAAAGGCCGTACTCAATCCAGAGACAGTAACAACAAAAGAGGCATTACCAGTGACATTCACAATGCTTCCATCACAACTTGCATCCTGTACATCATTGATCCCGTTTAAATTGATATCAGTAATTCCAGAGCCCTCATCAACAGTACCATCAAGGTTGGTATCAGTTAGATTATTTTCAACTAAATCCGGGATGCCGTCATTGTCACTGTCCACATCAAAAGCATTGGCAACTCCATCTAAATCCTCATCAAAATTGTCATTCACGCCATCCGAGTTGCTATCTACGAATCCAGCAAAGTCTGAATCGAGATAATCAAAAATGCCATCACCGTCCGTATCAGAAAAAGGATCACCTTCCACAGAATTGGCAATACCATCGTTATCCGCGTCTAAATCGAGACTACCATTAATTCCATCTCCATCAGGGTCGCAGGAAAAACTGAAAGTAATGTTTTGGGTATTGATTTGGTAAAACCCGAAAGACCAGGTGTTTACCAGGTTACCTTCTCCTCCGTTATTTCCTCCAGTTTCGTTCCAAAGGTGAGGAGCCAGGTTAGTGCCATCTAGTTCCGCATTGGGGCTCGCACCAGTAGGTTGCCCCTGATCGTTCAAGAAAGAATCATCCCAGTAAATAAGGTCAAAACTGGTACTAGGTCTTACGTCGAGCATGGTAATACCTGACTCACTCTCTTCCACATCAAACATGGGGATATGCAGTGGCCCGGCTGTAAACCTTCCGGATATTGATAAATTGGTTCCACTAGGGACTGCAGCTCCCAAACCATTCAAGCCATCCCAATCGATGGTAATGGACCCTTCAGTGGCAATTTCTGCTTCAACTATTACGTCCTCAGTGCCTTCCTGATATCCGGTAGTGCCATTCAAATCAATCAAAATAGCGACAAAACCGACCTGGTTTGAAGTGAAAGTAATAGTAGCAACTCCACCTGTGCCAGCTGGATTACAGGAGAACTGGGCTTCGGTTATGGTGACAGTGGGTATTGTAGTGGTGGGCCACACCTCAATATCAGGGTTTTGCAGGAAAATGTCATATTCCTCAGAAGCAATATCGGTCAACTGAGATTGTCGATTATCCTGGAAATCAGTTACCCCATCTCCATTGATATCACCTTGAGAACCATCTGATCCCACGGAGTTGGCATATACGGCCATGGTAAGCGGGTCAAGTCCGCCCAGATCAACGCGCTTAATGTAGTTACCGGCACTTACGCCTCCAACTGTAGAAGGAACCCTAACAAATAATTCCAACTCATCCGCAAAAACATTATCAAAATATTGCGCACTGAATATCCATCTTCTACAGTATAGCCGGCCTGTCTTTTCCTCTGAGCCATCATAGACCGTAAAATCCCACAAGTCATAGTTACTCCTGACATCAACATCAGAAATAACTGCAGCATTAACATCAGCTATCAATTGAGCCTCCGATGTAAATGTGTAATCATCCTGTAGGAAGGAAATGAAAAAAGACTGATCTGAACCAGTTGTGTTTGTATACTCTATGGGTGTATATCCCCCCGTATTAAAAGTAGTAGCATTGAAAACAAACTGAGGACCTAATAAAGACGTAGCCACATCCGGAATGATACCAGCCGTTCCTCCACCATTAGAAGTTAGCAAAGTAGCGTCTCCATCGGAAGTAGCATCAGTATCAAAATAAGTAGCCTGAACGATGGTACCATCATTTTCTCTAATTAAGATTGACATATCCTGATTAGTACCAAATATGGTAGAGGAGCTGTAAGCAGTGCCCGCCTGTTGCCTGATTGGAATCCGCCTAATTCCGTATCGGAGGGTCTCACCTTGCCTTAAGTAAACAAAAAGTCTTTCCGCTGCAGGAGCATCAGGGTCTAAGAAGTCCGGGTCAGTACCGAAATCACCTCCAACATCATGCTCTAACCAGGCAAAGTCATCATTTGCTGGTCCTGGAACTCCTAGTGCGGCAGGACCAGGATAATTGGGAGCAAGTATCCTCGAGCCCTGAGATCGAGAAAAAAATGGGGCTATTGCAAAAAGTAATGCAAGTACTAATGGCCAACGGCGAAAGGTCATTATTTCAGTCTTTATATAAAAGAATACAGGCGGCTATATCTTCTGCTATGGTAAAGATATTTGTGTCAGCATAAAAAACATGCATTTCATCGGTTCTAATCGTTGAACTGTCGTTTTCAGGCGATTAGTTAGAGAATCTTAACCTCGTTTCTCCAACAGTTAACAGCATAAACTGCGAAGAGACATCTTCAACTAACCAAAAGGTACCGTCCTCAAACAATAGTGAGTCCGTAAATAAGTCATCCTGAGATGACACAAGCGCATTTCCTAAGTCCAGTGAATCAAATGTCAAAGCAGTTCCTAAACATGTGGGTATGAGCTGTTGGATATTGACCGAGTCATCTTCATCCGTCATCAATAGTCTCAAAGAATCGGTACAAGACAGAGTTGACTCCACACCATCCTCCGACCTGGAGCTCAAAACCCATATCTTCTCGTCACCTCCAGTTAATAATCTTTGTATTTGCTGCCCTTCAAAAATCGATACTTCCTCTTCCTGACACTGGATTAGAAGGAAAGCCAGAAGGATCCAATAAATTGCTTTCATGACGAACTTAAATAACCTGAACTTACAAATTCATTGTATTTATGCTTGGAAAAATACAAAAAAATCTTGTTTAAAGTAATATTTTAGACTGCTGGAATTTCTTTTGTCACAAAGATGTTCTTTGGGCGACTTTATTGAAAGAGAGGTTGTAAAAGTTAATTCATGAAGAAGGAAATTAGGGAATGGTTAATCATCATAGCAGTGTTTGGAGGACTCTATATGACCGGGCTGCACACTCAGGTAATTGCCACTTTCCAAAGAGGTGTCCTGGCTACAGGTTTCATCACCCCAAACACATCTGAAAAGCATGGATTTCTGCAGGATCATGTATACCTCGAAGACATTGATGGTAATACCATAACGATACCTGTAGGGAGCACTAAACCTACTTTCATTAATATATGGGCTACTTGGTGTCCTCCTTGCGTGGCAGAGATGCCGAATATTGATGCTTTATATGAGGAAATGAGCCCTCAAGTCGAATTTATAATGATCTCAAGGGATAAAGATCGAAATAAGGCCATTGAATGGGTTGAGAAAAACGGCTATGACTTTCCGATTTACTTCTTGAAATACCGTCTACCCGAAACACTACAATCTCAGTCAATACCTACCAGTTTTGTGATTGCTCCAACTGGGGAAATTGTGATGAAGCACGTGGGAATGTCCAATTACGATACTCAGGAATTCAGGGATTTTCTCAAGAGTATTTGATAGCTCCACTGGAGATCCCAGTGCTCGAAATAAGCCTGTACAATACCCTAGCCCCTACGCTTCCATCCCATTCGTCATCACCAGGGCCGACTTCTGATAGATCAAAACCAATGATTTCCTTACCAGAAAGGGCCAACTCCTGAAGTAGATTAATCGCTTGGTTGTAAGACAACCCACCAGGCACTGGCGTACCCGTGTTAGGACAATTCGCAGGTTCCAGACCGTCAATATCAAAGCTGATATAAACTTTAGGAGGTAGTGTCTTCAATATAGCCGAGACGATACTAGACCATCTCTCTCCGTTGTATAATGCTCTATGGATTTCCTCATCGTAGAAGACATTGATTCGCTTCTTACTTGACTCTGTTAAATCGGTTTCTTCAGGCGCAAAATCACGTATACCTACCTGCGTAAGTGACAGCACATTTGATAGCTTCAAAGCGTTGAACATGATAGAGGCATGGGAATATTTGAAGCCTTCATAACTATCCCTTAAATCCATATGCGCATCGATCTGCAGAATTCCGAACTCGTGCACTTCGGCCAATGCTTGCATCAACCCTAGCGGAGTAGAATGATCTCCACCCACAAAAGCTACCTTTCTACCTTGCCTGATGACCTCTGTCGCCATCTCAAATCCAACTTTGATCATCTTTTCCGATGCATCATTTACCATTTTGATGTCACGCTCTGAAGGCTTTTTTCCAGATTCCAGCGAATCTATTACCCGTTTTGCCACAACTCTCGTTTGGTCATTTAGTGATTTTAATCCCTTATCTGGTGCCAACATCACCGATTTATAGGCCCAGGGATCAACGACGCGAGGAATGCTGAAATCAAGTTGGGTAGAAGCCTCAAGAATCGCCGTAGGTCCTAAACTTGTACCCTCGCCATAGGATACAGTAACATCCCAAGGTATTGGGATCACTACCAGATCGGCCTCTTTTTGCTGGTACGGAAATCCAAAGAGGCTTCCCTTTTTACCTACATCGCCAGGATCAAAATCCGACATTACCCAGCCAATTCTGAAGATGACAGATATCGCTTAAAAGAACCAGACTTCTCCCCGATTTCATTCCAAGGCATCTCAAAATCAATTTCTACCATTCCAGCAGTCTCCATATTCAAGGGCTCGCCAGTGATATATTCAGCCAGGTAAGTAATCGTAGGATTATGGGCTATAAAGGCACAGACTTCTATTTCGGTGTTCACTTCATTGATCAGTTTGAGAAAAGTCCTGACTGAAGACTCATAAAGCTCCTCCTCCAACTTCAGGCTTGTCCCAAGTACTTCCGAAATAATGGTTGCTGTGGTGGCCGCACGTTTAGCTTCACTACTAAAGATCTTGTTTAAGCTGTATTCTTGTTTCTCAATCCAATTTGCAAGTAACCGGCTGGCTACCTGCCCTGAAGGCGTTAGAGGTCTGTCGAAATCTCTATCAGCATCATGCGAAGCTTCCGCATGCCGCACTAACAAAAGTTTTTTAACCATTGCGAGAAATTGGGTGTTAATCAATGTGCTCAAGTAAATGAAATATACACTGAATGCCAAGTTGACTTGCAGAATACAAATCAATGGATACATCTTTGACCGACAAATAAGGGACTATGGGTAAAAATGTGGTGATTGTGGAGTCGCCTGCCAAGGCAAAAACAATTGAAGGCTACTTAGGAAAGAACTTCCAGGTTACCTCGTCGTACGGTCACGTGAGAGATCTACCCAAAGGCGATAAAGCCATTGATATAGAAAACGACTTCCACCCTACCTATGAAGTCTCCGCAGACAAAAAGGATGTCATCAAACAACTTAAAAAGTTGGTCAAGGAAGCTGAAACAGTCTTTCTAGCAAGTGATGATGACCGTGAAGGAGAAGCAATAAGTTGGCATTTAAAAGAGGCGCTCGATCTTAATGATCAAAATACCCGCCGAATAGTCTTTAGGGAGATCACCAAAAATGCTGTCCTAAATGCCATCGACAATCCTAGGAAGATAGACCTGGATTTGGTAAATGCGCAGCAAGCCAGAAGAATACTGGATAGGCTCGTGGGTTTTGAGCTCTCCCCGATTCTATGGAAAAAAATTAAAACGGGCCTTTCCGCTGGACGAGTCCAATCCGTCGCAGTTAGGTTAGTGGTAGAACGGGAAAGGGAAATTGAAAAATTCGAACCCGTTTCCAGTTTCAGGTTAATAGCACAGTTTTTACTCGAAGGAGGCAAAAAACTAAACGCTGAGCTACCTCATAAATTCAAAACCGAAGAAGAAGCCAAAAGCTTTCTGGACGATTGCACCAAGGCTACTTTTTCTATTGAAAACTTAGAGACTAAACCTGCTAAGAAAACTCCTGCTCCTCCTTTCACTACTTCTACCCTACAGCAGGAAGCAAGTAGAAAGCTCGGCTACTCTGTAGCCTATACTATGTCACTTGCTCAGAAACTCTATGAAAGCGGTAAAATCACTTACATGAGAACGGACTCAGTCAACTTGTCTCAGGAAGCTGTTACTGGTGCCAGCAATGAGATTACAAGTGCATATGGTGCTGATTTTCTGCAGAATCGAGTTTTTAAAACGAAATCACAGAGTGCACAAGAAGCTCACGAAGCCATACGTCCCACAAACTTTGCTGAGCATACATTAGGCAATCAAACAGCGGAAAATAGATTATATCAACTAATCTGGAAGAGAGCCATAGCATCTCAAATGTCCGATGCCAGATTAGAAAAGACTACTGCCACTGTAGGCATTTCAACTTCCGACGAGAAACTCCAGGCTAAAGGTGAAGTCGTCAAATTTGAAGGGTTCTTGAAAGTCTACTTGGAATCCAAAGATGATGAGGACGAAGATGAAAACACCTCCATGTTACCTCCTCTTAGCATCGGACAAGATCTACAGTTAGATAATATGCTTGCAAAAGAAGGTTTCAGTAGACACCCAGCCAGATATACCGAAGCGAGCCTCGTAAAGAAACTAGAGGAAATGGGAATCGGTAGACCTTCCACATACGCGCCCACTATTTCCACAATTCAAAAAAGAGAATACGTCTTAAAGGAAAGCAGAGAAGGAAAGGAAAGGAAATTTCTGGAACTTTTGCTGAAAGGAGGAGAAATCAAAAGAGAAGAGCAGACGGAAATCACTGGAACTGAAAAGAACAAGCTCTTCCCTACTAACATTGCCATGATTGTCAATGACTTCCTCGTAGGCCATTTTCCCAACGTAATTGACTACTCCTTCACTGCTAATGTAGAGCAGCAGTTTGATGACATAGCTCATGGAAAACTTCCATGGAGTCAGATGATCCAGTCTTTCTATGGAAACTTTCATTCTAAAGTTGAGGACACGGAGCAAATAGCAAGAGCTGATGTCCCCACCTCCAGAGAATTGGGAGAGGACCCTACAACGGGTAAGCCATTAACAGCTAAAATGGGTCGGTATGGGGCTTACGTTCAGCTTGGAGCAAACGAAGAAGAAACAGGAGAAAAGCCTAAATATGCTAGCCTACGAAAAGATCAATTCATTGAGAATATCACCGTAGAGGAGGCATTAGAACTATTCAAACTACCAAGAGATCTTGGAGAATTTGAAGACAAGCCTGTCCAGGCAAATGTCGGGAGATATGGACCTTATGTGCGACATGATGGAAAATTCGTATCCCTAAAAGCTGAGCAAGACCCTTACACCATCAATCTGGAGGAGGCCATAGAGCTTATTCATGAAAAACGTGAAGAGGATGCCAATAAGTACATTAAGACTTTTGATGAAGACCCTGAGGTTTTTGTACTGAAAGGCCGATTTGGACCTTACATTAAGTTTGGCAAGAAGAACGTGAAGATTCC
>CAZZHO010000038.1:26557-30134 GCA_964653795.1 uncultured Roseivirgaceae bacterium
CCAAAACCAATTAAGTGCATTTTCCTTTTCATCACCTAGTTAGTACTAGCATCTTTCAATTTATTACAGGAGGCCTGAAATATTTTATCTATTTTGGAAACTAACCTGTCAGTATAGAAAGTGTCTCAAGACTTTTTCAAATCATTTGTAAAAGAAAACATGGGCTTAATCAAAAGCCTTTGTAGAGCTTATGCAAAAGATGATGAAGATCTAAAAGACCTTATTCAGGAGGTGACATTGCAATTATGGAGGTCTCACGAGAAGTTTGAAGGAAGGTCTCAGGTCTCAACCTGGGTGTATAGAGTCACACTGAATGTGTGTCTCTCACAGGCCAGGAAGAGAAAAAAGGATCTACCACAATACTCGCTTGATAACTTCGATACAGGAGAAGAAATAGACACCACTGAGCAAGAACAGATTGCGCTTTTATATAAAGCTATAAGGCAATTGAAAGAGGCTGACAGAGCGATAGTGCTACTCTATTTGGAAGAGAAAAGCTACAAGGAGATGGCTGAAATACTAGGTATGACCGTCACAAATGTAGGAGTGAAAGTAAATAGGCTTAAAAACCAATTGAAAAAAATGATCAATGGCTGAAATTGATTTATCTCAAATATGGTCTAAAAGTAAGGAGGCTAACGCTCTGGACCAGATCGATATTGATCAGGCGATAAGAGGCAAGTCGAAAGATACACTACATTGGATCAAGATCATCTTGATGATTGAACTTGGACTAAATGTTGTGATGACTCCATTCATCTACCTCTGGTGGAGGAGTTACGGCCTCACTTGGCAGTTTTACTTCTTTTTAGGTATCGTGCTGGTATATGTCGGATACTACTTATTTCTAATTAGGGAGGTATCAAACTTTAGCTATGCGGAAGAAGTAAAAGCAGGTCTCAGCAAAATCCATAGATATCTAAAATTCTATCTTTTGCACTATAAGGCCGTAATATGGATATTGTATCCCTTGAGTTATCTCTATGGTCTGTATTTAGGATTTCAAGCTAATGGAGAGTCATTCTCGGACCTCTCGATGATCCGGTGGCTCAAACTTATAGGAATCAGCATAGCATTTAATGCTACTATGATCGCCCTATTTACATGGCTGATCAATCTTATTTACGGTCGAAAAATCAAGCGACTGAAAGGCATCATCGATTCCTTTGAGAAAGAAGAATAAGAAGAAGTTAAACTACTATACGTAGTTATTGAGCATCACTGGCATAACCAGCATTAAGATGTCTTCATTCTCATCTTTATCTTCTGGTAATAGTATCCCTGCTCTATTTGGAGCACTAAGCCTCAAAGTGATTTTGTCTGTATCTAGATTACCAAGCATCTCGATTAAGAACTTGGCATTAAAGCCTATTTCGATATCTTCACCATCATGCTCGCATGCCAATCTCTCATTTGCTTCATTGGAGAAGTCTAAATCCTCAGCAGATATTTGAAGCTCGCTGCCCGCAATTTTTAGCCTTACCTGATGAGTTGTTTTATTGGCATAGATAGCAATCCTTTTGAGGGAAGAAAGAAGTGCTCCCTTTTCGATAGACATGATGTTGTTGTTATCAACAGGAATCACATTCTCATAATCGGGGAATCGCTCATCGATCAATCTACAGATCATCTTCACATTGTTGAAATCGAAGAATGCGTTTGAGGCATTGAATTCAACATTGACATTGGTATTTTCCGGTGGAAGTGTCGCTTTTAGTAAAGTAAGGGCTTTGCGAGGAATGATCATACTATGATCCATGTCCGAAGCAATATCCACTCTTCTATATCGAATTAATCTGTGACTATCAGTAGCAACAAATGTGGTGTTAGTCTCTTCGAGCTTCATATAAACACCGGTCATAGCAGGGCGCAACTCGTCGTTGCTCGTAGCGAAGATGGTGTTATTCAATGCTTTCGCCAGCACATCGGAGGACACATTGACCGAATACCCATCAGAAACTGTTGGGACCTTGGGGAAATCCGTCGCATTCTCTCCAGCCAATTTGTAACGACCATTATCAGAGTTAATCTCAATGCTATAGGTGCTATCGTCGATAGAGAAAGTAACAGGCTGCTCAGGTAGGTTTCTGAGCGTCTCTAATAAAATCTTAGCAGGAATAGCAATGCTGCCATCTTCCTTAGCTTCAACTTCCAGCTCTGTCATCATAGATGTCTGGAGATCAGAAGCCGTTACCTGAAGTGTTCCGCCATTAATCTCAAACAGGAAATTTTCAAGAATAGGTACTACAGGGTTTGTAGTGATTACCCCATTTATCGCCGAAAGTTGTTTCAGAAGGTAGGATGACGATACTATAAATTTCATGTGTCTATAATTTTGCTTTTGGTCTGCCGCATGTAATTCGCCTTGACTATATCCTACAAAGTATTGGGATGATTAGTTTGTGGCTCATTTCATCTGTTCGGTGATTTCTTTTTATGGTCTTAAGACCTGTTAACTCCAAAATGAAGATCGCAAATTTAATTACAATCTGGGAGATTGATTAAAGTAAAAATCGTCAGGAAATGAAAGCCTTTGAAGTGACTTAATTCTGGTAGGTAAAATAGTCTGGTCGACGAAGGAGTTGACCAATTCTTCTGGTATCAAAAGCAAAAGAATCTCCTTCTTCCGAAACCATAAGATGGAATTTGTCTGAATCCAATACTGGGAATATTGTTACGTTTAATTGTTCTCCAATTAGGTTAGATACCTCCAGCGTAACTAGTGGGGTCGTCTTGGATAGACTGTCATATTTTGGAAAAGCACTCAAGTCAATCCGTTCATTAGCCTGGAGTCGGATAAATTGATTGAGATAGTCTTCAAGCTTAACAGTATCAACCTCATTAACCTGATCAATGTGGAAGAAATTGCCACTAAACTCAATATCCAAATTGCTCCCTTCATTGAAATCCAGCGATAAGGACTGAATGGTACGAACTGACCCATTGAATATGGTCCTATCACGCCACTGCAAGGATGAAAGACCATAGATACTTCCTATGAAGTCGTTGTAACCAGGAATACCTACTTCAAAGACAGTTTGCTCTTCATCGATGAAATAAGTTTTGGTCAAATTATCATTCCCAACAATAGTATATTGATATCCTTCATTAATGTAGAGTTGAACACCATCAACTTCCGCTTTCTCTATCAAAGTGCTTCTCAGCTCACCACCTACTTCTTTGTTTACTTCCACCTTAGATAAAACCGCCATCAAGATTCTGAGCAGCGCGCCATCTGCCTGTTCTCCAGACACCTTCCACGATCCATCCCGCTCAAGTACAACACGTTGATCGCCTTTCAAAAAGCTGATAGTGGAAAAAGAAGCCGTATCCAACGCAGCAAACCTCTTGGTATCAACAGTACCGAAACTGCTATCGCCTCCAAAAAACAGTATGATATTGAAGACTGCTAAGGCGACACAGAGGGCCATAAGTGTAACATTCTGCTTTCTCATCTACCTAACCTCCTCTTTCTGATAGTCATCTTTAGAATGCCAAACAGGATAACTAAACAGATTGGCAAAGCCATATTTAGACCTATCCAAAAATTCTTCTCCTCTCCAATCTTCACCTTGTC
>CAZZHO010000039.1:0-13021 GCA_964653795.1 uncultured Roseivirgaceae bacterium
CAAGTGGCGCCATCTCAGCCAGAAAGAGATCGGCTTGCTGAAGGGTGCTGCAAAATAATAGCCTTTATTGCACTACGAATTTCTTCACCTTTTTGAAAACCTCACCATTCGCGGTAATTCCCTCAATGTAAATGGTAAATGGACCAGTTTCGTCGGACGTCTGAAATTGGAAAAAAGCATCCTCCCCAGTGACCAATAGATTGGGATTCCAATACAAGGAATGACGTATATCCGGGATTTGTGGGTTGTCGGTAGGTTTTTCTACTTCAGCATAGTCCCAAACTTCCGAAAAACCGGCTACCTCCTTCATTCTCACGCCATCTGCTTCGGGTAGAATACTAGCCAATGAGCTCCCCTTACGTGTGTAGATAACGATAACCGGAGCCCCCAGTGGATCATACTCATATGCATCCGGCCCTTGTACCAAATCAATCAGGTCAATCAATTTCACCGAAAAATTATCCAGCTGGCTTGCGGTCATTGGGGCACCATCCACAATAAAGGAAACAGGCTTCCAAAATCGCCCTATTAACGGACGCACCAAAAATGATAGCTCCGGTACCTCTCCCTGTAGCTTACTTCCTGGCATTTGACTCATAAGAAAGCGCCAGATACTGGTATACGAAGTACTACCAGGCAATGAATCCATTACCAAACGCCTCTCAGGCTCCAAATACTTCATCCCCTCCCTGTAATATGGGCTACTCTTGATGTCAGGAGCAGCTTCGATCTCTACTTCATCCAGCACAATCAAACCATCCTCACCTATCTGACTGATCGTTTCCATGTAAGATTGAGTTTCTGAAATCTCTTGCACCTTATCTTCTGGCAAAGACTCAGTTATCAGGTGGTTAACATCTGTAATGTCAAAATCATTGCCACTTACTACACCATAGTCTACCAGTACCTTTTTCTTCAAATCCTCTACCAACAGACCTGACTTTTCATACTTCATTGGGGTAGCGGTGACCAATGCCCTCAGCGTATCCCCGATTGGTAAATTCATAAATTGAAAATACCCGGCTTCATCTGTATCGGTCTCTCGAATAAAAGTGATGTCCTCTAAAAACTGGAGTTTTACTCTGGCTCGAGCTCCTTTGTTTTTATTCAGGTATTGCGTGACCCTCCCTTCAATGGTAAATCCCCGCTCTGGCAAGAAAGTCTGCTTGACATTCAAAGGTTGAAGGCGCCCAAGGTTATCACGATTGATTAATTGCATTCCCGCGGCGTTTAACTGCCCCTTCTCATCCATTAACAAGTCCGGATTGAGGGAATACGTTAGTTCGGAAGTTAGATTCAAATAATTGACTATATCCAGTCGATTTTCAAAATACCTATTGTCAGAAAGTACTGAAATAGAAAGGTGAGCCCATTCTATACTGTCCTCTAAAACCAGGCTAAACGATACACTATCCCTGGTGGACATATACGCTGGGCCAGAGATTTGAATGTACTCTTTACTTCGAAAAAAGTCATTAAAGCAAACATCCTGTGATAGTATCGCACCACTTGAATCAACCAACATGAAGTTCAGGATGCCTGCGGGTAGCTGTGCTTTGTCCAACTTTTGGAAAACACTCTTTTTATCTGTTGGTAGGTTTGCTTCCAGAAAGACCTGACCATGATGAATACCATAAAGCAATAATTTCTTTCTTTGGACTGAAGATCCATCGATGCCTACAATTATTTCTTCGTTGGAAGATTGTACCTGCAATAAGTCGTAGGAGTAGTTAGGCGCTGGAAGCTTGTACTTCAACAATTTCCCTTTGTAATCCAGAGATAAGGTAAAGTCAGCCGTCTTATCATCAATTTTAAAAGAACTAAGTCCCCAATTGTTGGTCTTAAACGCTCTTGAAGAACCTGGACTCTCCAGTAGCCAATTGCCTGCAAGTGGTCGATGAAATTCGTCATGTGCTACCAAATTGAATGTGTTGGTTGCTCCTCCCCTGACTTGATGAAAGCTAACCAATGGTTTCTTTCTCTTCTTATCTATCTCGAATGGCTGGTTTTCATTGAGAATGGTAAGGTGCCGATAGAAAAAGGACTTCTTCGAAAAGTTCTGCATATAGGATGTATAGGCTCGAACGAGCCAGGTGGCCTCACCAAAGTCTTCTCTTAACTTAAAATGACCATGACCAAAGCCATCAATGGACCTTACACCCTTTGTAGCATGAATCTTCCCGTTTGGATCTATGAGATCAACATAAACTACGGTACTAAGGCCACCAGGAGTTAGGGCGCTGGCATCCAGTAGAACTGTACTGAACCAAATGGTTTCAGTGGCAGTGTACCACTCTTTGTTGGTACGAACATATACCTTCTCCCTGGGGGTCTCGATAAAATCTCTAAAATGGAGGTGCGGCGATACATCTTCATTACTCACCTGAGATGAAACAGATCCATGCAGCAATAACAAAAGGCAACCGAAAAGAATCGTTCTGAAATTCATCGAGATTTAGAGGTCTCCAGATTACCCTTTCTTAACTAACCAGTATCGCTTGTGTTTGCAATTGCAGATAAACTCCGCCATGCCCTTCCTTCAGTACAACAGGAAGCATCAAAACCTCTAGAAACAAAAAAACCTCCCACTTTCGTGGAAGGGAAAAAATAATGTGGTGCTGAGTGGATTCGAACCACCGACTCACGGATTTTCAGTCCGATGCTCTACCAACTGAGCTACAGCACCTGAAAAAGTGGATGCAAAAGTAGATAAATCCATTAAACAACCAAGTCCAACAAGTTTTTATCGAAACAAAAGATTTAAAAATAGTATGCATGCATACTATTTCCGTCTCCCATTTTATATTTGGACTTGGACGCTAACCCAAAAAGTAGTTGCTGATGGCCATTATTTCTCAGATTGCATTTATCGCTGTGCTCGGTTTCTTCGGATTCCTAATCTATAAGCGCATCACCCGCATCAAAGCCAATATCCTTCTTGGAAGAGATGAAGAGATCACCCCAGACCCCAAGAGATGGAGCAACCTACTGCTCATAGCTTTTGGTCAGCAGAAGATGTTCAAAAGGATAATCCCCGCCGTTTTCCACCTTTTCATATACGTAGGGTTTATTCTCATCAATATTGAGGTATTAGAAATTATCCTGGACGGTATTCTGGGGCAGCACCGGTTGTTTGCACCAATATTGGGAGGGCTATACGCACCATTGATTTCGTTTTTCGAAATACTGGCAGTTTTGGTGCTAGTGGCCTGTGTGGTATTCCTGATCAGAAGAAATATTTTAAAAGTACCTCGATTCACTAAGCCTGAGATGAAAGGGTGGCCAAGCATGGACGGCAATCTTATCCTGGTAATTGAGGTAGTATTGATGGTGGCCATTTTGACCATGAATGGAGCTGATCTGGCCCTTCAGGACAAGGCTGCTGCACATTATCCCATCACCGGAGACTTTGTAGTTAGCGCCAATCTAAAAGGTCTATTCGCAGGTATGGAATCCGGCACTTTAGTGGCGATAGAGAGAACAGCTTGGTGGTTTCATATCATAGGCATTTTCGCCTTTGCACTTTATGTAACCTACTCCAAGCACCTTCATATTTTCATGGCTTTCCCAAATACATACTATGGCAGAGTTGAAGCTAAAGGGAAAATGAACAATATGCCTGAAATCACCAATGAAGTAAAAATGATGCTAGGCATGCCAGCTGAAGGAGATACAGCACCTCCTCCTGAAGGAATGAAATTCGGCGCAAAGGACATCAATGACCTGTCCTGGAAGAACCTGATGGACGCCTATGCTTGTACAGAATGCGGACGGTGTACCTCAGAATGTCCCGCTAATCTGACTGGGAAGAAGCTTTCACCGAGAAAAGTTATGATGGATACCCGAGACAGAATGGAAGATGTAGGTCTGGACCTTCAAAAAGGAGGAAAGGGGCTGGAAGATGGGAAGTCACTACTCGGTGATTACATCACAAAAGAGGAAATCAATGCCTGTACCAACTGCAATGCTTGTGTGGAGGCATGTCCGGTGAGCATCAACCCCTTGGACATCATCCTGCAAATGAGAAGATACGTAGCCATGGAAGAGTCTGGCTCTCCGGCCTCATGGAATGCCATGTTCCAGAATGTCGAAACAAATTTTGCCCCTTGGAAATTCTCCGCTCAGGATCGGTTTAACTGGTCCAACGATCTTAAAGAAAAAGCTTAACCCAAATTCGAAGAAATGTCAGAGATTATTATACCTACTGCTGCTGATCTTGCTGCCAATGGCGAACAACCTGAAGTATTATTTTGGGTAGGTTGTGCGGGTTCGTACGACGATAGATACAAAAAAGTCACGCAGGCTTTTGTCAAAATCCTAAATCATGTCGGCGTAAAGTTTGCCGTTTTAGGTCCTGAAGAAACTTGCACTGGCGATCCAGCCAGAAGAGCAGGAAATGAATTCCTTTTTCAAATGCAGGCAATGGCCAATATTCAAGTGCTCAATGGATATGAAATCAAGACTATTGTAACCGCTTGTCCTCACTGCTTCAACACTATCAAAAATGAGTATCCCGACCTGGGTGGTAATTATGATGTGATACATCATTCCACTTACCTCCAGCAACTCATCAACGACGGAAAAGTGAAACTCGAAGGTGGAGGAGAGTTCAAAGGCAAAAAAATCACCTATCATGATTCTTGCTTTTTAGGTCGCGCCAACAACGTGTATGAAGCTCCTAGAAAAGTTTTGGAGGCTTTGGATGCTGAGCTGGTCGAAATGAAAAGGTGCCGAACCAAAGGCCTTTGCTGTGGAGCAGGTGGTGCTCAGATGTTTAAAGATGCGGAGCCTGGCAATAAAGAAATCAATATCGAGAGAACAGAAGAAGCCCTTGCCACTGGTGCCTCGACTGTAGCTGTTGCATGTCCATTCTGTATGACCATGATGAGCGATGGCGTTAAAAACAAGGAGAAAGAAGCTGAAGTCCAAGTGAAGGACCTGGCAGAAATTATTGCAGAAAGCTCCGGCTTATAGCAAACTTCTCTTTTGCAAATGCTGTTGTCTAGTTCCAATTAACTTTGGAAGTAAATATTCGATGGCATGCAAATATCATTTGATAAGCTCTCCGACACTTCACGTCTTTGGGTATACCAGGCCCAGCGACCATTTACCAAATCGGAGCTGGACAAGATCATAGGACTTACCGAAAGTTTCATTACCAACTGGGAAGCACACGGACAACCTCTTGCGGCATCCTATGAGATTAGATATAATCAGTTTTTGATTATTTCGGTGGACGAATCCTACAATGGTGCTACTGGATGTAGCATTGATGCATCGGTAGCCTTAGTCCGAAATATTGAGGCTGAAGTGGGTATCTCTATGCTTGACAGAAGTCAAATCGCTTTTTTGGACAATGATCAGGTAACCATGGAATCTTTAGCCTCCCTCAAAACAGCTGTAGTAGAGGGGAAAATCACGAAAGACATCCCTGTATTCAACAATTCCGTCAGCTCACTGAAGGATTACAAGGAAAAATGGATCGTGCCAGCAGGGGATTCCTGGATGTCCCGGTACTTCAATTAGGAGTGCAGGAGTTTGAATTGTTTTTTAACTTAAGAATCTCATTAGGGGTGATTTGCGTTGAAATGAAATGAGGATAATGGGTATGAAGGATTTTTTACGAGTATTTGTGGTCTTTGCAATAACTGCGAGTTGTGGTTCATTGGAAAAATCGATGAATCTTGGAGATTTTGATACGATTATCTCCAAGTACGAAAATTCAGATCCCTCCAAGAACGAACCCGAACTCAATTTTCAAATAGCGGAGGCCTTCCGAAAATCCAATAGGATAAGTGAATCAGGCACTTTCTATAAAGCGGCCATTGATCAAGGATATGATGATGAGATGTCCAATCTTCACTACGCTCATGCACTCAAGGCCAATCAGAAATATGATGAATCGGAAAGAGTACTTCGCGATTACGTCAAAAGTGGTCGCAATGAGCAAGTGCTGCGCATGGCCAACAAAGAACTATCCAACCTGGATGATGTCGATAACCTGACCAAGAAGGACAACTACTACAGGGTAAAAAATCTAACTGACATCAACACTTCAAATGCGGAGTATTCCCCCGTCTACAAAAACAATTATCTGTACTTCACCAGTAACAGAGACGGAGGTCGTATCTACAAGAGCACAGGCACTCCCTTCACAGACTTATATCGAGTCAGGACCAAAGGGGCCAACGTGAACTTACGTACTCTGGAGGCACTGGACCCAATCATCAACAATCCCATCGTCAATGAAGGGTCTTTAACCATTTCTCCTGATGGACTTTCCATTGTTTTCGCTAAGGGAAATACCGGAAAAGCAACCGGAAATAACGAAGTAAACCTTTACTACACACGATATAGAAACGGCAAATGGCTAGACCCAAGACCTTTGTCTATCAACGAGCCAGATTCCTGGGACAGTAGCCCCGCTCTTTCCGCAGATGGCAAAACACTTTATTTCTCTTCTACCAGACCTGGCGGGGAAGGTGGAGCTGACCTCTATTCTGCGAAGCTAAACCCAAGAGGCCGATGGGTAGATGTACGAAACATGGGCCCGGAAATCAATACGCCCGGTAATGAAATGTTTCCTTATGTATCACAGGACGGAAGTCTGTACTTTTCTTCCGACGGGCACCCCGGATTCGGGAAGCTTGACCTGTTCAAAGCTACCAGGAGAAGTGGCCACATCAATGTGAGAAATATGGGCAAACCCATGAATTCCTCAGCGGATGATTTTGCCTATTTTGAGTACAACCTGACAAGGGGGTTCCTAACTAGCAACAGAAGAGGCGGTGCTGGGGATGACGATATCTATACTTTTATCAATGACGACCCAGACCTAAAAGTGGTCAATTACTATCTGACAGGCACTACCGTAACTACAGATGACGGAGGTGAAAAGATCACCGTGGCCAACACCAAAGTGGTATTAATGGGAGAAGATGGAGCGATTCTGGACGAGTCATTTACAGGTGAAGATGGTCAGTTTAGGTTCAGGGTTTATCCTGAAGAGAACTATAAGTTGATAGCGGAAAAGACAGATTATTTCACAGTACGTGACAATTTTTCCACAGTAGGAAAATCAGTGGATCGATCTACCTTGAAAGACTTTATTACCAATGTGGAATTTGAAACGGAAGTTCCCATGGAAAGAATCGTGATCGAAAAATCCATCGTTCTCAACAACATTTATTACGACCTTGACAAATGGGCCATCAGACCTGATGCAGCTAAAGTTTTGGACAGTCTTGTCCTCATTTTAAATGATAATCCTGACATATTTATTGAGCTGAGCTCTCATACGGATGATCGTCAGACAGATGAATATAACCTTGACCTCTCCTGGAAAAGAGCCAGATCTGCGGTGACCTATATTGTCCAGGAAGGCATTGAGGCTAAAAGAGTCACTGCTAAAGGCTATGGCGAGTCCAAATTGTTGATTCAGTATGCCAAGACAGAAGAAGAGCACCAGAGAAACCGTAGAACGGAATTCAAAGTTCTGAGCTACAACCCTCGAGAGAAGGACGTCAATCCGGTTGATCCAGATGATCTCGATGAATACGATCGGTTTTTCTTAGAGGGAGACGTCATCGAAGAGGGCAACCGCTAGTTTACGCTCCAGAATTACCACCTGTTCAATTTCTTGACTAGAAGAATCAGCTTATATTCAGGCATTCTAAAGATTCCTATTGCTTGAAATACGCACTTTACCTTGTATTAATCTTCAGCATTTTTAAATCTGTAGAGGCTCAACAGTTTACAGCTGTCATCCAAAAAGGCCACGGGGAGGTGGTCAAGGCAGCCAAGTATACTGTGGATGGTAAGTACCTTATTACCGTCAGTCGCGACAAGTCCGCTAAGGTCTGGGAGGCTCAAACAGGACAAGAGATCCGTAGCTTTTTAGGGCACCAACATACCGTCAATGATTTCTCTGTAAACGGCAGTACACTAGCTACCAGCAGCGCGGATGGCACAGCGGCTATTTGGGACATCCCTTCTGGAAAAATGGTTTGGCAAAGCAACAAATACGACCACTATGTCACCTCTGTTGACATCAACCAAAAGGGGACGATACTAGTCATTGGTAGTAGTACAGATTCTCTGGACATCATTGACCTGAAAAACTTTAAAACGCTGAAGCGTATTCCAACCAACGCCGACAAGGGACTAGGTTACGGAATAGATGTTCGGTTCAGCCCTGACGGCAAATACTTGGCGGTAGGTGAAGATCAACGAACTGCTAAAGTTTATAATACCAAAAACTGGTCCCTGGAACATGAGTTGAAACCGTCACAAGGATATTGCGGTGGGTGTGGCACACTTGTTTCTTTTAGCCCCGACTCCAGATATCTGGCTAAGCTCTCCAATGGAGATGCTTTTGTCAAGTATGAATCAGCGACCGGCGAGGAGGTGTTTCGATTTGGTGAGGACTTTGAAGACATAGTTGCTACCAACTACCACCCATCAGGCGATTACTTTTCAGTAGCAACTGAAGATTCAATCTTCATCTTTTCAGAACAGGACAACCAATTGATCTCCGCTCTTCGATACCCTGAAGAGATAAATGACGTGTCTTTTCATCCTACAGAGAACCATATTACAATAGCGCTAGGCAAGGTTGTGATCATTGCGGATTTTCAAGGAAATGAGCTCCAGAGATTTGAAGGCATCCTTAACCAATCCAGTACAGGTCTGGACTATGATCTTGGCAGTTATTGGGAGCATTACATCGCCAAATGGGTCAAATACAAATCCGCGAGGTTTCTCAACTCCGGTGAGCTTTATGTCGGTAAGACAGGTAATAAAGCCAGAAAGTGGAATGTAAAAAATGCTTCCATTGCGATGGAATTCAATGGGCATGAAAAGGGCATCTTATGCTTTGAGAAAATAGATACCAACACAATCGCAACAGGTTCTGGAGATGGCAAAATAATCATTTGGGATAGTGAAACAGGTAAACAGAAACAAATAATCAATGCCCACAGGGAACCAATATTTGATCTTGCTCTTAGCAACAACGGTAAACTGTTGGCCAGCAGTTCTTGGGATGGCGTCATTGCCATTTGGGATACTGAAACATGGAAAAGGTATAAGTACAAATACAATGAGGGTGCTTCGGCCTATGACATTGAGTTCACTCAAAATGATGCTTATCTGGTCACAGGCCTATTGAATAAGACACTGAAGTTGCTGGAGGTAGAAACTCAAAGCTTCGTAAAAGAGTACATCGGCCATACGGATAATGTAACCTCCATTGAAGTCGCAGGCAGTGAGGTCTTAACCTCAAGCTGGGATGGTAGCATTATCCTCTGGGACCTCTACAGTGGCTTGATCAAACAAAGATTGTTCACAGGAGCATCAGTATTTGAAGCTACCAGAAACAATGGGCAGATCATCTCTGTAGGTGCCGATCGCTTGATCTCTATTTGGGATACAAAAACAGGTGATAAGCAAATGGAACTACCAGGGCACCAGGCTGAAATTAACGGACTGGAAATAGAAAATAATCTAATGGTAACCTCAGATGTAGACGGCACCACCAAATTCTGGGACCTTACCAACCAAAAAGAGCTTTTTGAGCATATTCAGATTGGGAGGAATGACTGGATGGTCAAAACTCCTGAGGGGTACTTTGACGCCACAGACAATGCCATTTCCAACATCCACTTTGTGAGGGGAATGGAGGCCGTCAATGCGGAACAAGTGATGGATCGATTCTTCATACCTGGGCTGGTAGAAGACATTTTTTCACCCAAGAAGAAAAGCAAACAGACCATGGGGAACCTTCTCAACACTTCACCTCCCCCGATTTTGAAGCTGTCTGGCTTGATAGAACAAGATATCGCAAAGCTCTATATCAAAGCAGAGGACCTGGGCGGAGGTATTGAAGACTTGAAGCTCTATCACAACGGAAAACGTGTCCAGTTAGCCGAGGAAACTATTAAGATCCGAACCAGCGAAAACATCAGATATTACAGCTTCGAATATCCGATGGTCGCAGGTCACAATGAGTTTATGGCCGTGGCCTCCTCCAAGTCAGACATTGAGTCCAACCAAACCAGTGTCAGGCTCTTTTCTGATAGCAAAGTGCCTGGAAGTACTTGTCACATCTTAGCCGTCGGCATCAATGAATATCTCAACCAGTCTTTAAACCTCAACTACGCAAGGCATGATGCAGTCTCATTTGCGAGCGAGATGGAGAAGAGCGGTAGTTCAATATATGCGAATATCAAGCTTCATCAGATTTACGATCGAGATGCCAGCAAACAGAACATTCTCGACAGAATCGAAACGCTAAAATCCGAAATCTCTATCAATGACGTCTTTGTCTTCTACTATGCAGGACATGGCAGTATTGTTAATGATAACTTTTACCTCATCTCATCCGACGCCAAAAGGCTTTACGACAAAGACAAAGTGGATGAATTTGGTATAGATGCTGAAACATTGCAACGGGCACTTCAAGAAATAAAGGCTCTGAAGCAATTGATCGTTTTGGACGCCTGCCAATCAGGAGGAGCTGGTGAAATATTGCTTCAGCGCGGTGCTCCACAAGAAAAAGCAATAGCGCAGCTTTCCCGTAGCTCTGGTATACACGTAATGGCCTCAGCAGGTAGTGAGCAATATGCTACTGAGTTTGAGTCCCTGGGTCATGGACTATTCACATATGCCCTACTCAAAGGACTCTCGGGAGAGGCTGATGGTGCTCCGAAAGATGGCAAAGTCACTATTTATGAACTTAAGAGCTACCTAGACGATCAAGTCCCTGAGTTGAGTATCCAATACAAAGGCAGTCCACAATACCCTCATACTTTCAGCAGAGGTCAGGACTTTCCAGTGGTTATAGTGGATAACTAGCAGATTAAATCAGGCTCTGGATCCCCACATTTTGAAATTTCTTCCTGTAGGCGGTTGGGGTCATTCCCGTCTTCTCTTTGAACTTTCGATTGAAAAACGTCAGATCATTATAACCGCACCGAAAGGCAATCTCACTAATATTTGACTTCCCATCCCTCAATCCTTCTTTAGCGATCGAAACTCGGAATTGATGGATAAAGCTAATGAGCGTCTTTCCAGTTACCCGTTTAAAAAATCTACACAGCGAGTTAGTGGTGAGGCCTACATTTTCTGCTATTTGCTGTAGCGAAATTGATTCCTGGTAATTGTTGGCCACAAATGCATAAATGCCCTCTAGTCGCTTCAAGTCAGCGTTGGATCTTTTTACGTTAAGAGGAGCAGCGTGCAAGACTTGATAGTCGTTGGCCTGATAAAGGTCAGTTAGCAATCGTAGTAATAGCAATAGCCTATTTACTCCTTCAAATTGAAACTCAGAAATATACTTGGAGACGATTTCCTTTGTTTCCTCTCCATAGGCCACTCCTTCGCGGCTTTGGTGTAAAAGCTTTCCTAAATTCCTGGTCTCAGCGATAGCCAGAATCTGATCCGCCAACTGCTGATTAAACTGAATGACAACCTCGTAATTATCAGGGCGTTGCCTGTTGCCAAAAGGCAAATGGGGCAAATTAGGGCCCAGCAAAATCAATTCCCCATTTTGATAAGTGGATGAATGGTCTCCAACCACCCTAGTGCCCGTGCCATTTTTTATAAAAACGATTTCGTACTCAGGATGAAAATGCCAGTAATTGGCATCGCACGTTGATTTTACCGGAAAGTAACCAACATGGAATGATTCATTTTCACCTAAAACAACATGTTCCCTTAGCGCTCTCATAGGACATATTTAACCAATAAATCTTGATTTTAGCCCTGAACTGAATATATCAGCCTATGATTGGAATATTTCATCATAATACCAGAGCTAATTTCTTTTTCTTTTTGACCTATTAATTTGTGAATATGAGGATAGAACATATCGCCATGTGGGTAAAGGACCTGGAAGTCATGAAAGACTTTTATACAAAGCACTTTGAGGCTACGGCAGGAGAGAAATATGTTAATCAGAAGAAAGCTTTCTCATCATATTTCTTATCCTTTGAAGATGGTTGCCGATTGGAGATCATGCAAATGCAAGGAATTAAGGAAAATGAATATAGCCGAGACCTTGATCAAGGCCTTATCCATTTTGCTGTTTCTGTAGGAAGTGAGGAGAGCGTAAAGAGCAAGACGATAGAGCTGCAAGAGAAGGGCTACAAAGTGGTTGGCTCACCAAGATGGACTGGAGACGGCTATTTCGAAAGCGTAATACTTGACCCTGAAGGAAACCGCGTCGAAATCACGATTTGAGCATGTTGGATCACTTGAAATATTACTTTGTCCAAAAAGAGGCCAGAATTATAGGCTTTGTCTTTCTATTCAACAGTTTCCTTTTCGGGAATTGGGTCACCCGGATCCCAGATGTGAAGCAACAACTGGGTCTGAATGACGCTGATTTGGGCCTTGCTTTATTAGCAGCTCCTTTTGGTGCTATGCTCATCATGCCTGTGTCTGGCTGGGTCATTGCGCGCTTTAGCCTAGGACGGGTAGTCTTTGTTAGCTCCTTCTTTCACCTGGCATCTCCTATTTTCTTATCTACCGCCCCAACCTTCTACTTACTGGCAGCGGCATTATTCTATTTTGGGTTGACAAATGCACTCATGGATATTGCCATGAACGCCGCGGCTGCCGCGACAGAAAAGAAAATGGCCAAACCCATCATGTCTACTTGCCACGGCATGTGGAGTCTCGGTGCCATGATCGGATCAGGGTTGGGAAGTATTTATGTCGGACTCAACATTGGTGTGGCCATTCACTTAATACCACTGTCTATTCTGGTCCTAATAATTGTGGCGCTATTGGCCAAACCCATCAACAGCTATAGTGAGGAATTTTCTTCTGACGACAAAGTATTTGCTTTACCTAATTTATCCCTGCTTGGATTGGCTTTTATCGGATTCTGCATCTTACTGAGCGAAGGTGCGATTGCAGATTGGAGTGCTGTTTACATGTCGGAGACACTTCAGAGCAATGCCTTTATGACTGGTCTGGCTTTTTCCGGGTTTTCAGCATTAATGGCCCTTGGAAGGTT
>CAZZHO010000039.1:13121-17042 GCA_964653795.1 uncultured Roseivirgaceae bacterium
GGTGCATGTGCTGTGCTTTCGTTGTTCGTCCGGTGGAATTGATCTTTTTTTGCATGCATGAGTGAAAGGTATGCCAAACGCGGAGTGTCAGCTTCCAAAGAGGATGTTCATCAGGCCATCAAAAACATTGACAAGGGTCTCTTTCCTAAGGCCTTTTGCAAAATAGTTGATGACAAACTAACCGGAAGTGATGATCACTGCGTGGTGATGCATGCCGACGGAGCAGGTACCAAATCTTCTTTGGCGTATCTCTATTGGAAGGAAACTGGTGATTTAGGTGTCTGGAAAGGCATTGCCCAGGACGCTATCATCATGAATGTAGATGACCTACTTTGTGTAGGCGCTACTGACAATATTTTGATGTCAAGTACCATTGGCAGAAATAAGCACCTGATTCCGGGTGAAGTAATCTCCGCCATTATTGAAGGCACGGAGGAAGTGCTTGCCAACCTAAGAGATCACGGAGTTGGGATACACTCCACCGGGGGGGAAACAGCCGATGTAGGAGATTTGGTGAAAACCATCATTGTAGATAGCACCGTAACCTGCAGAATGAAAAGGTCAGATGTCATTGACAATGCCAATATCCAATCCGGAGATGTGATTGTGGGTCTTTCCTCTTTTGGGCAGGCTTCATACGAATCAGAATACAACGGCGGCATGGGAAGCAATGGCTTGACCTCAGCCAGACATGACGTTTTCCACCACGATTATTTTGAAAAGTATCCTGAATCATTCGACGGTGCTATTGAAGAATCATTGATTTACAGTGGCTCCAAACACTTGACAGATAAGGTAAATGGGAGCCCGATAGATGCTGGAAAATTGGTCTTGTCCCCAACTCGCACCTATGCCCCTATCATCAAAGAAATGCTCAAAAACCACCGCTCGGATATCCACGGAATGATTCATTGTAGTGGAGGGGCGCAGACGAAAGTTTTGCATTTTGTAGACAATGTGCACGTGATCAAGGATAATCTATTCAAGACCCCTCCTCTTTTTGATCTTATTCAAAAAGAAAGTGATACGGCGTGGCAGGAAATGTATAAGGTCTTCAATATGGGTCACAGATTCGAGCTATATGTGCCTCAAGCAATTGCCGATTCTCTTATTCAGATCTCCAAGAGCTTCAACGTGGAAGCACAGATCGTCGGAAAAGTTGAGGGTGGCACAAAGTCTTTGACCATTAAATCAGAGCATGGAGAATTCAGCTATTAAGGTGTCGGTTGGGTAACAGTTACAATGGTTGTCGGTAATTGAAACCAACCTTGAATTGAAAAGCAGGTAAGGGTTGGTATGAATACTTTTCTTTTCGTGCTACTCGCACTCTTCAATACTACTGAGCCCAAAGAAGACTCCCACAAAAAAGACGCAGCCAAGCCCTTTGTAATCGTAGAATTATTTACAAGTGAAGGCTGTTCAAGCTGCCCATCGGCAGATCGACTGTTGTCTCAGATTGTAGACAATGAATATCAAGATGCTGAAGTAATGGGCCTTTCATTTCATGTTGACTATTGGGATTATATAGGGTGGAAAGATCCATATGCCGATAAAAGATTTTCGCAGCGGCAACGCACTTATGCTCAGAAACTGAAGAGCTACCAGGTTTATACCCCTCAAATGATTGTGAATGGTCGTCACGAGTTTGTGGGATCCAATCAAAGAAAATGGATGCAGGTTTACGAAGTAGAATCCACTAACAAAACCAATTCGGAAATTTCAATTGTCAACACGAGCATTAAAGGGAAAAGCCTACAGCTGGACCTGGCACACCAGCTTGATAATGGTCACTTCATCAACGTGGCACTAGTAGAAAGAGAGCTAAGTCAGGATGTTACGCGCGGGGAAAACAGAGGCAGAAAGTTGCGACATGATAACGTGGTGAGAAGATTTCAGATACTTCAAATCGGTCAAAAAAGTACCACACTAAACCTTGAGGATGTTGACCTAACCAAAGCCTCGGTGATTGTGTATGCTCAAAAGAATGACAACTACGAAATCGTAGCTGCCGACCAATATAAGTTTTAGCAAGACTTTTAATTTTGGTGAGATGGTATACTTCCTTCTCGCCCTTGCTTTGGTGCTCTTAGTGTTTGGTGTCATCTTCTCGGTGATCCCGCCACTTCCAGGACCCATTCTTTCCTATATAGGTCTACTGGTGGTCCACTTTAGTGATGCAGATGCGTCGTTTTCAACATTTGGCCTCATCTTTTGGACAGTCATGGTCATTGCTATCACGGTGGCCGATTACATATTGCCCATTATGGCTACAAAGAAGTTTGGTGGTACCGAAGCAGGTGTCTGGGGTGGCGTAATTGGCGCCTTGGCTGGATTTATTCTTCCCATTCCTTTTGGTGTGATCATTGGCCCTTTGGTGGGTGCTATTGTCGGTGACCTAATCGGTGGCAATCACTATAAAGCTGCTATGAGATCGGGTTTTGGTTCCTTTATCGGCTTTCTCATCGCCACCGGTCTAAAAGTGTTTGTAGCCTTCGGCATTGGCATAGCAGTAGTCCTAAAAATTGGACAATATGCCTGGCAGCTTTTTTCATAGCCACCAGGATATCAATTACTGACCTGACTCTGCTCTGATGAGATCCAGAGCAAACTCCAGTTGGGTATCACGGCCTTCTACTAAGTCTTCAATAGTCTGGCTTACTTCATGGTCCGGAATGACGCCCCGGCCCTTATGTGGATAGTCTCCGACATTCAATAGATAACGAGCTAAAGGTAGCTGCAAACGAACCTTAGAATGAGGTAATGTGATAATGAACTCATAGTTTGATGTGTTCCCTACATAACTACCTCCCGACTCATCCCCGATAACAGTTGCCAGTTTGTGATGGTGAACTAAAGCCGCAAAGTCAGAAGTAGCAGAAGCCGTGAAACCAGAGGTTAGCATGTAGACTTTACCTTCAAATCTTTTTTCATAGGGTTTCATTTCCTTAGCCCCTTTATACCCAGCCAAAATATATCGGCCATCCTCGGATTTCTTAAATCTCAAGATGGTTTTATACAGTTGATACTCCCACCAAGAGGTGTTGCTATACTTGCGAGCATCCCATTTCTTTTTGGTAAACTCCACCTTTGTGTACCCGGTAAATGGTTCATCCTTGAGGTATTTCATTACTTCCAATCCATGGAACTCCCAGCCTCCGCCCTGGTCACCAACGTCCATGATCAGGTATTGAGCGTCACTATCAATGATTTGATTCATGTAGTCTTCCAGGACTTTATTGAATTTGTATTTCTTGCCGTTTTCCTTCCAGTTTCCAAAGCGATTCATCTCCAACCTGGCGATCTTACCCTCCTCCAAAAAGTCTAATGCCAGGGCAGCTTTTCTCGGCTTCTCTCTCATTTCCCAAAAATCTTTGGTAGGTACACCCTGTACAGTAATCTCCTTTGAATTGCCGTCTTGATTCACTGCCAAGGTGTATTGCTCGACTGGTCCATGGTAGTAGTTTAATAGGATATTTAGATACCATCTGTTGAGCACAATCATCTTTAATGTTTCATTGAAGCCATCAGAGGAAATCCTTAACATGGTGTGATCAATAATTTCAGGGATAGTTACACCATTCACACTGAGGATTTCAAGACCTGGTTCAAGCTCTTTCAAGTCTGAGTAGTTGTTTCGGACGTAAGCCCTCTCACCTTCAAACCACACATCCAATGGAAGAAAAAGAGTGCTTTTCCAATAATTATCTGCGAACTCCTTAGAGGGAAAAATGTGCGTATGCAAACACCCTATTTTCGGGATGATGGGCTCTATCAGGGTATAGAAATCCATTTCAGTCATTGGCCCACTTATCTGAGAGGCTATTTCGTCAAAAGCCGCATCCATTTCCTTCTTGGACCGGTACCAATATAAACCGGGGTGAGCCTCCTCCAATGACTCTCTCAAGACCTTAAAATCTTCTT
>CAZZHO010000039.1:17142-19797 GCA_964653795.1 uncultured Roseivirgaceae bacterium
ATCAAATCCACTCAAATGAGCATTTGAGGAAAGCTAACTGTTGATCTCCTGCCCTTTCTTAAACTCCTTCGGCGTTTTGCCTTTCACTTGTTTAAATGTCCGTTGAAAAGTAGGCACAGATTTGAATCCGGAAGAAAGCGCCAATGCTGCAATGGTAAGATGATCAAAAGCATCATCATTCAACTTCTTACAGACCTCTTCCACCCGATACTCATTGATGAATTCATTGAAGTTTTTGGAAAGGCCTTCATTCAAAACATATGACAAATGATTGATCGGCATTGGTATTCGCCCAGCCAATGACTTCAAAGACAGATCAACATCCAAATAAAGTTTTTCCGACTCCACAACCTCCTTTAGTTTAATGACTTTACTTTCCAGTTCCTGGGCATCTAGCAGGACTTCCCTCTTCTCTCGAGCCTGCTTAAAACCTGAACTATCCATCACCCATCGGGTCCCTACCCAATAAATCAACACCACCATAGGGATGTAAATGAAATAGTAGTCGATGCCATTTTCCCAGATGATATGATCCCAAGGTGAGACATAGACAACAAGAAATGGCAACCAAATCACGAATTGGAAGAGCAGGAATAGATTGATGAAGTTCTGTAAAAGCTTAATCCTGCCTTTAGCTTCAGTCTTGAGTAAAAGTCTTCTCGAGAGTAGGAGATACACGGTGGCCGTGCTCCACAATACGATATCACCGTAGCGAAAAAACACTTCCATGAACAATCTATAGTCCGCAGAAGGCTGAAAAATGGAACGGTAGATTTCTACGAAATGTGGAATAAAACTCCAAATACCTACCAAGAGATGTCCCCTTACACTTTTGAATAGGAACTGCGAATCTGCCTCACTTTTCACCATGAGGTAAATGATGGGCCCAATCAAAATGGCGTGAAGCAAAGGAAAAAACCTAATGAATTGACCTACCCAATTGTAGCGAATGTACCAGTTCAGATTGCCGATAAGCAGATTGAAGCAAGTAAGACCCAAAACAAAAAGGAGAGAGGCGATGAGATAGTTGGAGGACCTGTTTCCACGTTTTAGCCTAAGGATAATCGCTCCGGTAGTAAAGCCCTGAATCACCCCAAAAAGAACTATCGCATCTCCTATATTCATCGAGCAGAAACCTATTTAGTAAAATGCATCTTCTATGTGATAAACTGTTTCCCTGGCATCTATTGAGATAATATCAAATCGAATATCTCCTTTCCAATTGATGGAATGGACATAATTGTCAGCCAAGGCAATTATTCTTTCCTGTTGGCCCTTACTAACGAATGTCTCAGGTTCCCCAAAAGCACTTCCTTTTCTCATCTTCACCTCTACAAAGACCAGCAGCTTGTTTTCCAAGAGGGCTATCAAATCTATCTCGGCTTTGCCTTCCTGATAGTTTCTTTCCAGAATTTCAAAACCAGCCTGTTCCAGGTATACTGAAGCCTTTTTCTCTCCTTGGGTTCCTTTTATTTTATTCTTAGACACTGCTTAATGGCATTCTCCAAAAGAAGGCTCACCTAATATAGGTCTCCAAAACTTCAGGTTGTTCTGTTATGACGTAATGAAAAAAATAATTAGGTGAATCGGCCTTCAGCATATGGTCTACCTTTTTATGGTAGACTTCCAATTCATCCAATCCAATTGCTTTTCTTCGACCATTAACTCTCAGAACATCACTTTCAATAAAAGGATTTACAAGGCTATCCCCATACTTAAAAATCATAGTTCTACAAGGCCCAGTAAATGGGTTTTCATAAGTATCAATAAGTCGCGCGTACTGAAAGGGATGCAGTTTTCCAGTCCGTAAGCCTTTCTTAAGATAATCCAAAAAAACCTGACTCTTATTTTGAAGGGCATGATGGATAATTATCTCTCCTGGAACGAAGGAACCAAGGGCTTTTACTCCAATTTCCCGGGAACTCAGATATCCATACTCCTCAAAGATTTTAATTAGTTCCTGAATATTCTGATTGTCAACTCTATCGACCGAGTCTTTATAATGAATATAAGCGTTCGGTAAATGACGCACCCTCTGATCTTCAACATCAAGGAAAATAATTCTTTCCCTCAATTCGGAATTAAAATAGTTATCCGGTTCTATTGCAACACTTTCCGCCAGGCTCAAAAGCGATGGGTCCAGTAAGTTTTCAACCCATTTAAACAATCTCAAATTGTTGATTTCAAAGCCCCTTTCAATCAGAGATTTTAAGTTCGCTTTGGCTTTTTTGATATCTCCATTGTTGTAATAAGAATATGCACTATTTAATAGATGAGATGGGAATGGGTTTTTGAATAATATGAAGGCAGAATCAAAATATTGTGAGGCCTTAGTGAAGTCATGTTCCAACAGCAACATCTCAGCATGATTGCAATAATGGTGATATTTCAGTACATCATCCCAATCACTTTCTCCTTCAGGATTTGAACAAAACATAGTAAAGCAAAGACTTGACATCAGGGCTTGCTTCATAAACTTAGTCAGGTATACTGAAGCCTTTTTCTCCCCGTTAATTCCCTTAGTTTTGTTTCTCAAATCTTCTAAACAATCAAGATTAAATGACTTATCTCTATCCTCTAAAGTTCGAACCTATCTTCAAAGATAAAATCTGGGGCGGTGAAAAAATTAAAACGTTTTTGGGTAAGGATTATGGT
>CAZZHO010000039.1:19897-29855 GCA_964653795.1 uncultured Roseivirgaceae bacterium
CTCAATAGAGAGGAAGTAACCTCCGGCGATACCTTTTTCATTCCTGCTGGCAGGGTACATACAATAGGTAAGGGTTTACTGATTGCTGAAATCCAGCAGACCAGCGATATCACCTATCGGATTTATGATTTCGACAGGGTAGATGCCAATGGAAATAAAAGGGAACTTCATGTAGAAGAAGCCCTTGATGCGATCGACTATAAGAAATATCCAAGCTATAAGACACAGTATGCCGACGTACAGAATCAACGAGTAGACCTTGCGTCCTGTGAGTTTTTTGCCACACACAAACTGACATTGGACAAATCATTTGAAGTGTCTAACTGGCAAGACCAAAGCTTCAAAATTTATACCTGTGTCGGTGGGGAAGGAGAAGTTAAATATGGAGATGAAGAAACAGTAGGAATCAAAGCCGGCGAAGTTTTGTTAATTCCTGCGGAGATGAGTCAATTCGAGATTGTGCCGAAAGGCGAAATCACGGTATTGGAGTCCTACATTCCCAATGCATAAAAACAAGAAGGCGCAATTCATTCATTTAGGAGAGAAAGACTATAAAGAAACATGGGACTTTCAGGAAGAATTGTTTGCCAAAACTGTTAGCCAAAAGATAGAAAACAGAAAGCTTCCTGAAGCTGAACAAACCGCAACCTCGAACCATCTGATTTTTGTCTATCACCCTCATGTCTACACACTTGGAAAAAGTGGGGATGAGCAAAATCTGCTGTTAGACGAAAGAGGATTGGAGAAGCACCAGGCGACTTACTATAAGATCAATCGAGGCGGGGACATCACCTACCATGGCCCCGGGCAGATAGTGGGCTATCCCATATTGGATCTGGACAACTTCTTCACAGACATACATAAATACTTGCGATTCCTGGAGGAGAGTGTAATCCTCACGTTGAAAGAATACGATATAGAAAGTGGACGCATTCCTGGACTTACAGGGGTTTGGTTGGACTGTGAAGACGAATCGAGAGCCAGAAAAATTTGTGCTTTGGGCGTTAAAAGCAGCCGTTGGGTAACCATGCACGGATTTGCTTTTAATGTCAATACGGACCTGAATTATTTTGGCCATATCATCCCATGCGGGATAGACGACAAAGCAGTCACTTCTATGTCAAAAGAATTAGGAAAAGAACTGGATATGGCAGAAGTGGAGTCAAAGCTCAAGTACCACATTGCCAATCTTTTCGAGATGGAGTTGGTGGATTAGCCACATTTCTGACACCTTTGAGTAGTTACCGAATAAAATTCGACTTTGAAGAAAGACATTCAATTTCCAGCTGTTGAAAATGTACACATCGTGGTGGCCCAGGACGGTGAAGACTGGAGGGTTTACCTCGTTAATCGCAATAGCAATGATCTTGAAAATGTCCTCGTGACATCTAAGGGATATGGAGTGAACGAAGGTGAGGAGCAAAAGACTTCCGTATTGAGGCATATGATTCCCAAATTGGAAGCCGGAGAATATGCACTTATCGAACCTATCGATCCATCAGTTTTTCACCTCAACAACGAATATTGGCTAAGCTTTTATATCGATAAGCAGCTATATGACAAGAAATACATATTTGTGCCAGATACGATCGTGGAGAAAAACCTAAGTCATATTCCTGAGATCAATTTGAAAGGTGTAATACACCCTTAATGAAAAACCTAAAAGACATATTGGTCATTGATATTGAGACGGTATCAGGCAAGAAGAGCTTTGATGAGCTGCCAGAAGACCTGCAATATCACTGGGAGAGAAAGTCTGGGTTTTTAAGAAATTATGAGGATCAACCACCTGCAGAAACCTACCTGGAGCGTTCGGCTATCTATGCCGAGTTTGGGAAAGTAGTGGTAATAGCAGTCGGAATATTTGTTCAAGATGAAAATGGCAACTTTGGACTTAGGGTAAGGTCTTTCCATGGCCATGATGAAAAAGAACTATTAACTGACTTTGCTCAATTTCTCAGCGATAAATTTGATGCTCAGCGTTTAGCACTTTGCGCACACAATGGCAAAGAGTTTGATTTTCCGTACCTCTGCAGAAGATTATTAGTAAACGGAATTAGAATTCCGGATGTACTGGACCTCTCTGGGAAAAAACCATGGGAAGTGCAGCATATTGATACCATGGAAATGTGGAAGTTTGGAGATCGAAAAAACTTCACCTCTTTGGACCTGTTGACTTCTATTTTCGGCATCACCTCGAGCAAAGGAGATATGGACGGCTCCATGGTCAATGATGTTTATTACAAAGAGGGAGACCTGGAAAGAATAAGTAAATACTGCAAAAATGATGTGCTGGCCACAGCGCAACTATTCCTCAAAATGAATGCTATGGAAATAATCGATGAAGATCGAATCACAATTTTAGACTGACCTGATGGCAAGAAAATCAAGGAAAAAGGCAGGTAAAAAATCTGGCGGAAGATCAAGAGTCAGTATTCAAGAGCTTAAAGACAAGACCAGAAATTTCTTCTTTCAGCAAGCTGGCGAAAGCTTTAGCTACAGAGGCGTCATCAAGGCTTTGGGATTAAGAGATGCTAAGTCTAAAGACGCGCTAAAAGACATTCTGTTCAGTATGGAAGCCAAAGGTGCCATCACGCGGAATAGTGATGGGCGCTTTGTCTCTACCAAAGCCCCGAAGGTAATTACCGGAAGAGTAGACCATGTCAATCCTCGATTTGGCTACATTATCAGCGAGGATCTGGAAGATGATATTTGGGTGAAAACCGATGATCTGCTTTACGCCATCGATGGTGATGATGTAGAAGTGAAATTGACAAAACCTGCTGGCAGAGGCAATAGGCCGGAAGGAAAAGTCCAAAAAATTCTCTCCAGGAATAAGGACGAATTTGTAGGCAGGATAGAGATTTCCAAGAAGTTCGCCTTTATCATGCCCGACAGTCGAAATATCCACTTTGACGCCTTTGTTCATCTCAATAATGTAGGTGACGCCAAGACGAATGATAAGGTCATTTTTAAAATAGAGAGATGGCATGACCGGTCCAACAAAAATCCCATAGGCAGGATAGAAAGCGTCTTAGGACCCGCTGGAGAGAATGACGCGGAGATTCATTCCATTATGGCCGAATTCGGACTCCCATTTGAGTTCTCAGAAAAGGTAGAGAAGGCGGCAGAGAAAATTCCGGTAGAAATTGATCAACAGGAGTTTGCTTACCGAAAAGACTTTCGGGATGTCACCACTTTCACAATAGACCCTTTTGATGCCAAGGACTTTGATGATGCCTTGTCATTTAGAAGAGTAAAAAATGGTCTGGAAGTAGGGATCCACATTGCAGATGTTTCACATTACGTAAGACCCAAGACCTTATTAGAAAAGGAAGCTTATAACAGAGCCACTTCAGTATACCTGGTGGACAGGACTATACCTATGTTGCCAGAAAAGCTCTCAAATGGCCTGTGTTCGCTGAGGCCTCAAGAAGAGAAACTGACCTTTTCAGCCGTATTTGTACTGGATAAGGACGGGATAGTAAGAGAAAAATGGTTTGGGAGGACAGTGATCTTTTCTGATCGCAGATTCACGTATGAAGAAGCTCAGGAGCGGATTGAGTCCAAAGAAGGGGACTTTCAGGAAGAAATCAATATCCTCAATGACCTGTCGAAACTCATCAGGAAGAGACGATTCAGAGATGGTGCCGTCAACTTCGAGACGACTGAAGTAAAATTCCAGTTGGACGAAAAAGGTCGCCCGATAGCGGTTATTCCTAAAGTGCGAAAAGACGCGCACAAGATGATCGAGGAGTTTATGCTACTAGCCAACAGGGAAGTTGCTAACTTCATTTTCGACCGAAAAGAAGGTAAAAAAGAAGAGGGGTCAAGCACTTTCGTTTACAGAACGCACGATAGTCCCGACCTGGAAAAACTCGAATCATTCTCAAAATTCGCCTCGCGATTTGGTCATAGTCTGTCTGCCAATGGCATGATCTCCAAAGAGCTGAATAAGTTAATGGAGAAAATTGAGGGCAAACCAGAACAGAATGTACTGGAGCAACTGGCAATTCGCTCTATGGCCAAGGCACGCTATACCACTGAGCCAAAAGGACACTTTGGATTGGCTTTTGAGCATTACACACATTTCACATCACCTATTAGGAGATACCCAGATGTTATGGTACATCGGTTGCTTTGGCATTATCTCGAGGGGGCCAAATCACCTGATGCCGAGACTTACGAATCAAAGTGTGTGCACTCTAGTGAAAGAGAGAAACTAGCCGCTGAAGCAGAGCGAGCCAGCATCAAATACAAGCAGGTAGAATACATGCAAGGCATGCTAGGTAGAGAATTCGAAGGGATCGTTTCCGGTGTTACCGAATGGGGTATTTATGTGGAAATCATTGAAACGAAGTGTGAAGGCATGGTTCGGCTTTCAGACCTCAATGATGATTACTACGAATTTGACGAAAAGCTTTTGCAAGTCACTGGCCAGCGATCCGGAAAGAAAATCACCCTTGGAGACAAGCTCAATGTGCAAGTTGCCAAAACGGATATTGATCGTAGAACCATCGACCTGGCACTGGTACAGGACTTACCAGAAAACCCCTGGCAAGCAGACGATTTTGGGTGATCTTCAATCGGACTTTGTAATTCAAGCATTCATCACCAACTTGCTTAAATGAGTAATACCACTCAGCACAACAGGCTTTCAATCGCAACCGCAACCTCTTTAGTAATCTCTGCTATGGTGGGCACCGGAGTATTTACAAGCTTAGGATTTCAAGTGGTCGATATCAAAAGTGGCTTTTCCATACTTCTGCTGTGGACAATTGGAGGCATTGTAGCTTTTTGTGGCGCCACAGCCTATGCGGAATTAGGATCTGTTTTCAAACGATCCGGCGGTGAATACAACATCCTGAAAGAAGCCTACCATCCAGCGCTAGGCTTCATAGCTGGGTGGGTTTCAGTGACCGTTGGCTTTGCAGCTCCAGCTTCTTTGGCAGCCATGGCCTTGGGTTCTTACTTAAAAACATTAATTCCTAACATTCCTGAAAATCACGTAGCCGCTGCTACTGTATTGATTTTAAGTGCCGTCCATGCCTCCTCTGTAAAGCTTGGCAGCAAGCTTCAAAATGGCACTACTGCTTTGAAGATCGCTTTGATCGTTAATTTCATCATTGCAGGGTTTGGCATTGAAGTGTCTCAGCCTATTTCGATACTGCCAGCACCGAACAGCTGGAAAGAAATCATCAGCGGCCCTTTTGCCATCTCCCTGGTCTATGTAGCATATGCTTACACAGGCTGGAATTCCTCGATTTATATCGTAGATGAAATAGACAACCCACGGAAAAGCCTCCCCAAGTCCCTTTTTGCTGGCACCGCTATCGTCACTATTCTGTATGTCTTACTCAACTATGTATTCCTTTTCACCGTCCCCATTGATGTCCTGGCCGGTCAGATCGAGGTAGGGTTCTTATCGGGGAATGCTATTTTTGGCGAAGTTGGAGGCACCATTATGGCCATTGCCATTTCTCTGCTGCTGGTTTCGACTGTGAGTGCCTATGTCTTCCTGGGTCCTCGGGTCAGTGGTGTTATGGGGCAGGATTTCAAGGCTTTAAAGTTTCTCTCTAAAACGAGTGATAAAGGCATTCCGGTGAATGCTTTTTGGTTTTCAACCGCGCTTAGTCTCCTTTTTATCTACACTTCCACCTTTGAGCAGGTTTTGGTTTACACTTCCTTCCTACTCATTCTTATCACGACATTAGCAGTAGCAGCCGTTTTCGTGGTTCGATTCAAGGGACTTGGAAAGGAAGGGGACTATAGAACATGGGGTTATCCCTTCACCCCTTCAATCTTTCTGGGAGTCTCTTTCTGGATGCTGATTTTCGTAGCCATGGATAAGCCATTCGAAAGCATGATCAGCTGTGGTATTCTGGTTACAGGTTTTCTTATTTATTACTTCGTAGAAAGGTAAGATCTCAATAGGTTGGATTGGGATTATCAGTACATTTGAGAACCCTGTCTACCAAAATGGGTTAACACTGCATGCAAAGGTCAATTCACTCAATAGAAGAGCTGCTAGAAATACTAAATAGCCGCATTGCCCAAACCAAATACGGCGAAAGGCCACCCAACCTGTATGAACCCATTGACTACATTATGTCCTTGGGTGGAAAGAGAATGAGGCCGTTGTTGGTATTGCTCGCCTATCAACTCAATGGAGAGCAAATAAGAGACATTCTGGACCCTGCTTTAGCAGTGGAAGTATTCCACAATTTCACATTGATGCATGATGATATCATGGATGAGGCCCCGATCAGAAGAGGTAAGCCAACCGTTCATGAAAAGTGGAACCAAACCGTGGCCATCCTGGCAGGAGATGCGATGTTGATCAAGGCTTACGATCTGCTACTTGAAGTTCCAAAAGATATTTTTCCCACCGCTGTAAAACGCTTCAACAAAACAGCCGTAGAGGTGTGTGAAGGACAGCAAATTGATATGAATTTCGAAGAACTGGAAACGGTCTCCGAGAAAGAGTATCTGGAGATGATAAGGCTGAAAACAGCCGTTTTGCTCGGGTTTTCTATGGAATTCGGCGGGATGTTAGCAGGTCAAAATCAAGATCAAGTGGAGCAGCTTTATGATGTTGGCGAGAAAATGGGTATTGGCTTTCAGTTGATGGATGATTACCTGGATGTCTATGCCGATAAAGCAAAATTTGGAAAGCAGGTTGGTGGCGATATTATCTCCAACAAAAAAACCTACTTGCTGATCAATGCCTTAGAGCTAGCTAACCCCGATCAGAAACAAGCATTGGAAGACTGGCTGAGATATGAAGGAGATGATATGGAATCAAAAGTCGAAGGTGTGAAGAATATCTATGATGAAATAGGCATCCCCAATCTGGCGAAGATGAAAATGAACTATTTTTTTGATCAAGCCATCAAGACCTTCAAGAATATTGACGGAAATGAAGAAGCCAAAGAAGTTTTGGTAACCTTCGCTGAAAAACTGATGAAAAGAGAGCGATAATGTCAACGACGATCTTAATCATTCTGGTCACTGTAGCCATTAGCCTTGCCGCTCTTGGGAATGAAAAGCTTTACCTAAGGTTTTTGATGAATCCCTATCGGGCTCTTGAAGGCAAAGAACCATGGCGTTTTATTACCTCCGGATTCATTCACAATGGGTATGTGCATCTCGGGTTCAATATGTTCACCTTCTTTTTCTTTGGCCAGGTAGCTGAGGACATTTTCGAACAGGTGCTGTTCGAAAGGGCTTCTTTGACCTATATCTTCTTTTACCTATCTGCCATTGTCATATCTGATTTGCCAGTGGCTATCAAAAACAGGCATAATCCTGGCTACAACAGTCTTGGTGCATCAGGGGCGGTATCCGCTGTAGTTTTCTGTAGCATCCTGTTTTTCCCGCTCAACAAAATTTGCCTTTACGGCCTACTTTGTCTTCCCGGGTTTATCCTTGGCTTTATCTATGTGATCTACTCTTACTGGCAAGGTAAGAATGCAACATGGGACAATGTGAATCACGAAGCACACTTGTACGGAGCGATTTATGGATTAGTATTTGGCCTCATTATCTATCCGCAGGCGGGCCCAGCCTTCATAGACCAAATCCTTAACTATCGATTTTTCTAGATATGGGTACCCTAACCATTGAATATGAGGAGATACCGGTAGCTGGGTTTTCGAAAGAACTCACAGTACTTCATGAAGAATCAATGATGGCCCTGGAAAAGGCTTATGCACCTTATTCCAACTTCTCAGTAGGTGCTGGTATTCTTCTGGAAAATGGGGAAATCGTTACAGGAAATAATCAGGAAAATGCGGCTTATCCTTCAGGGCTTTGTGCTGAAAGAGTGGCATTTTTCAAACTCCGATCTGAGCAACTGACGCCTATACGGACCGTAATGGTGGTCACCAGGAACCAGAAAGGTCTTAGAGGTGCATCATTTCCATGTGGTGCTTGCCGTCAGGTGATGCTGGAGTACGCCGAAAACCAAGAGACACCTATTAGCATTCTCATGCAAAAAAATGCCGATTACTTCCTTAAAATCAATGATTTGAGGGCACTTTTACCCTTTAGTTTCACCAACAAAATACTTTAAAACAGTTTTTCCTGTCATTTATCGAGATATCCCGTTTACTCATCGATAAAAGAATGCCCATGCCATGCCGATGATACATCTTTGAACTGTTCTTTTAGCAATAGCTATAACAAAAGGGCATACAACAGCAAGATTTTAATGAGAACATTGGTTCAGTGATGTTTTAGGTTGATAGGGTCGGCAAGTCGTGTCGACCCTTCTTTTTTTTTGAGCTCTTTGGTGCGAGCTTTGCTTCCACTTTGCAAGCACTATGACGGAAGAAGAAAAAAAGCCCTCTTTGAATTTTATCGAGCAAATGGTCGAAAAGGACCTGAAGGATGGAAAGCACCAATCTATCCAGACTCGATTCCCTCCCGAGCCAAATGGTTATCTGCACATTGGCCACGCCAAGTCCATTATCCTCAATTTTGGTTTAGCTAAAAAATACGAGGGAAAGTGCAACCTGAGATTCGATGATACCAATCCAGAAAAAGAGGATACCGAATACGTAGAGGCTATTAAAGAAGATATCAAATGGCTAGGGTATCAGTGGGATCAAGAGCTATATGCATCTGACTATTTCGAAGAGTTGTACCAAATGGCACAAAAACTCATTGAAGATGGCAATGCCTATGCGGATGAGTTGACACAGGAAGAGTTTAATGAACTAAAAGGCACGCCAACTCAGCCAGGTAAGTTTAGCCCATTTCGAGACCGACCTGCGGCTGAGAGTTTGCAGGTACTCGCTGATATGAGAGCCGGCAAGTTTAAAGAAGGTGAAAGGGTGATCCGCGCCAAAGCAGACATGGCCTCACCCAATATGCACATGAGAGATCCTATTCTATACAGGATCAAGCATATGCCTCATCATCGTACCGGAGATCAATGGGTGATATACCCAACTTATGATTTTGCTCACGGTCAGTCTGACAGCTTGGAAAAAGTGACGCATTCGCTATGTACACTAGAGTTTGAAGAGCATAGACCTTTGTACAACTGGTTAATTGAAAAACTAGGAATTTTCCCTTCAGAGCAGACCGAATTTGCACGACTCAGACCTAGCTATACTATTGTTAGTAAAAGATACTTGAGAGAGCTCGTAGAACTCGGTAAAGTCTCAGGGTGGGATGATCCTCGTATGCCTACGATTTCTGGTATCAGAAGAAGAGGTGTTACACCTGATGCATTGAAGAAGTATATAGAAGCTGCGGGCGTAGCGCGGAGAGATGGCATCAATGATATCGCGATACTGGAGCATGCTATCAGGGAAGATCTCAATAAGAAGGCCAACAGGGTCTTCGGCATCCTGAATCCTTTGAAACTCATCATCACCAACTGGGAAGAAGGTAAGGAAGAGATGATGGAAGGGGTCAACAACCCCGAAGATGAAAGTGCGGGTAAACGCACTATACCTTTCAGCAGGGAACTGTATATCGACCAGGCTGATTTCCTTGAAAACCCGCCAAGCCCTCGCAAATGGTTCCGACTAGGCCCAGACCGAGAAGTGAGGCTTAAATACGGGTACATCATTAAATGCACCGGATTCAAAAAAGGTGAAAATGGTGAAATAGAGGAAGTATATGCGGAATACGACCCTGATACCCGAAGTGGACAAGACACCTCTGGTAAAAAGGTCAAAGGAACTTTAGGTTGGGTCTCTGCTCATCACGCTGTGAAATCCGAGATACGTCTATATGATCGACTCTTCAAAACGGAGGATATGAGCAATATTGATGACGATTTCAAAAATCATCTCAATGAAGACTCGCTTACTGTGGTACAGGATGCCATTTTAGAACCTTCTGTTGCTAATCTACAAGTTGGAGACACGGTGCAATTCGAAAGAATAGGATACTTCCGGGTAGATGAGGATTCTGCAGATGGCAAGCTTGCCTTCAATCGAGT
>CAZZHO010000040.1:0-29807 GCA_964653795.1 uncultured Roseivirgaceae bacterium
CGCGTCAAGCAGAAGAAATTATATATTACTTGACTTGAAAAGTCTTACTAAACATCTGGAATACTGGTATCACACTTAATCCCAATTCATCAGCAATCTCCATCATCCGCTTATGCTCACTCTGACGAATGTGACGTTTGTCATTGATGATATCCTCTTCGTTCTCCAGAAAGAAACTGGCTATGAACCTTATTAAAATATAAGGTGTCCTAAGGACCTCTTTTTTATAAGCATCATATGTCACCTCTATATCTTCAGAAGACTCTGATTTCTCGATACCCTCGTAATGAAAAGAATGCTCAATGGCTTTTCTTAAAACTCCCAGAAATTTACCAGACCACTTATCATACCCTTTCAATAAGAATTTCATTGCATAAACTACAGGATCCTTTTTCATAAAATACCCACCCTTGGAAAGCTTTCGGGCTTTCTTATTCAGGGCCAGTTCTTCAAAAAGGCTTACAGTACCGTCGGCTAATGCAATCCCAAGTGTTGGAGTCATCATTACTAAAGAAAAGAAATCATGATCTGACACTTCGAGATAAGGTGCTTCACTTTTGATGAATTCCTTTTTTAATTCAAATGTAACTTCCCGGATCTCGGGAATTTCCATCATTGTCTCTATCTCGAACTCGGTAAACATGAAAAGGTATCTTTAGAATTTTTCTAAAGTACGCTCATTTTTTCGTAATAAAAAAGACTTACAACGACCTTAATATAGTGTCTGGAAGGTGTGAAAATAGGTCTTACCTTTTTGACCCTGGAATGAGAACTGCTCTATTTGATTCCGGCCATTTTCAGATTTCAGAGTCAATTTGACTTTATTATCACCTTGATTCAAAGGCATACGAGTATAGTAAATACTGTGAGGAATGGTTTGCCAATTTCGAGTGTCAGCTTTTTCTGTAAAGGCATTAACTAATCCTACCAACAGCCCCAACCCTTCATTTTCACTTTGCACAGCTTGCTCCGTGGCTTTTTTAAGAGCAGCTCTAAGTAACGATCGACTAAACTCCAAAACCATTCTTTGCCTCAAGACCTGAAAGGCTATTTCGTTTACATTTTCAGCAAGTTCTAAATCCTTTGACCTGCCATCTAAGGATAATGTACCTCTGGCATGAGTGGGTCTTCTTTCGACGTATTTCGGAAAAGCTATTCTCAACAAATCCAAATCGGTAATACTGGAGCTTCCATCATTTTCGTAATCATAGCTGAACGGGAAGCTGAAATCCATATCCTCGTTTGCGAAGGTCACTATGCCAGGACCACCATCGACCACTGTAAAATTGATGGACCATTCATCTTTCACCGGCCCCAGACCATTGTGCCAAAAGAATACGACTTCCCCCTCGTTTGAAGCTTTATGGACGTATTTGGTCTCAAATTGACGCTCATAAAAGTCTAGTTCGTCCTGAAAGCCATTCAAGAACGCGGATCGCATAAGATCTTGCTTTAATTGGTCAGGTACTGTCGTTAGAAAAAGCCCTGGATAATCCTCCTTGTATATGTTATATGAATTCCTGTAGGCTATAAAAGCATTGTTGACATCCCCGGAGGCTTCATAAATAATACCCATCAGGTTGTGGATGAAGGCATCTCGCTTGTATTTCTTATCAGATTTATACTTATCACCCAGCGCATTCAATCTATTATTTAGGCGACGGCATTCAACAAGAGCAGACTCATAGTCATTGAGTTTTAAATAGTTGATGGCTTTGTAATAGAGTAGTAATAAGTGCTCATGATCCTCCCCTCTATACTCTGTTATAGTAGAGTTTACCAAAAAAGAGGCTGCTTCATTCAGGTAGTTTTTCGAATAATCTTCTCCAAAAAGATATCCTTGCTCCAAAAGCTCATTGCTAACCTCATACTCTCCCAGCATATGTTTCACCACTCCCCTATTGGCATAATAGAGAAAAGTGGCTTTTCTGGTAAGCTTCTTTTTACTCTTACTCAGAATTTGGTCTGACTTTTCCAAGTTGCCTTGCTCAAAATTCTGATTGAATTCATAATTGATTTCATAGAAAGTAGCACAGGAAGAGAAAAGGCAGATGAGTATGAGACTGCTTAAACGAGCAATGATCTTCATCTAAAGAATTTATGGTGGAAAGAGCGATGAAAAAGAAACAACACCTCCAAGAGGAGATGTTGCTGTGAAAGAATTTAGTTCTTGATGTACTTTTTGATCTCCTTATCACCAATCCAGACCTTTTCATTGGTCTCAACATTGGCCAATTCGAGATTGACTTTATAATTAACCACCTTTTCCTTTTTATAGGAGTCAGTAGTAGAATTGATTACTCCAAAAAGCATGAAATCAGCACCAAGCTCTTTTCCCCACTTAGCTTGGGTCTCTGGAGATGCAAACTCCCCTTGCTCAGCTCTCTCCTCTCTTAGTTTCTCCCGGAATTCAGAGTTTTGGACTACCCGAACCATGCCACTATTAACAAACTCTCGCTCCATATCTTTGATAAAAGTCTCTGAGGGAATATGCTCAGAGCTCTTATTGGAGACAATCCCAACTATGACTACTGGCTTCTTATTCATGGCATTAGCAAAATCACTTCTCCAAGGTCTTGCTAATACATCTCTGATCATTTCTTCTGCTACGAGTTTTGAATCTGTGTCATTCCATCTTCCACTCAAATCGATTTGCTGATCAGGACTCACACGTGTCACACTTCTACTACATGATGCCAGAACTAAGGAGACAATAAGTAGTGATAAAAAAGGCTTGAATATTCGTTTCATTTTAAAAGTATTGATACCTACAAATTTAGAATTTAATCCTTTTGCTAAAGATTAAAATTTCGTTGTGAGCTTGATATTCAAAAACCTTGCCGATAATGAATTTGGCACCGCAAAACTTGCTCCGGTTACATCCTCTATCCAGATATACGATAGAGTATTATCCGCTCCAAGTGCATTTAACAGCTCAATTCTCAATAAGGCGCTCGAACCAAAAAAAACTGAAGTATTAAACTCTTTACTCAGACCTAAATCAACACGATAATACTCATCTCCCGAGAAAGCGTTCCTAAATTCTGAAGAACTGGGAGGCCCAAAAGGATATCCGGAACCAATATTCATATTCAAATAGACTCTTATGGACGGATCCTTAGGAATATGATCTTCAAAATACGCTCCAATATTTATTCGTTGATCTGTAGGCCTTCTGATCTCTGCGCGGCCATCTCCCAATATATCTTCATTGGTCTCGAGCAACCCCACACTAAACCAAGATTGTGTTCCTGCTATAAACTCTCCATTTATCCTAAAGTCCACTCCTCTGGCCACAGCAGTGGCATCATTATTAGCGAAGTACCGCAATCGGATATTTTCCACGTCATATGGCACTATATCCCACATCTCCTTCCAATAAACCTCTCCTGTCAACCTAAATTTTCTTCTACCAATATTCAGCCCTTGCTCAACACCAAGAATAAAATGCCAGGACTTTTGGGACTCCAGATCATCAACCAACTCACCGTCCCTGTCTCTTAGCTCTCTATAAAATGCCGGCTGTGCATAAAGGCCTGTTGCAAAACGAATATTAGTTCTGTGGCTTAACCGGTACAAATACTGCAACCTGGGGCTGATAATCCATTCATCACCCCAATCCCAATAATTGAATCTGACACCATAGGTGAAAACATGACTTGAGTCTGATGTGAAAGTGGTGTTTTGAATAAAACCAGTGGTCTGAGTTGCTGTAACTCCAAGTTCATTGAAAGTAGATTCAGTGATTGTCACAAAATCTGAGGAATCCGTAAAAGCAAATTCGTTCAATTCATCAATCAAATCCGAATAGTTGAGACCTACTCCAAATTGCAGATTGTTAAAGTCATTGATTAAAAGTTGATTCTGAAGCTGTAAATCACCAATTGTCCCAACCAACCTATTTCTTCCATAGCTATAATTAGTTCCTACTCCTCTTGTTACCACACAATCATTGAAAGAATTGGAGTTTGGGTTATTGTCTACATCACAAAGCCTGTAAGCACCTTCTATTTCGTAGTTCTCTTGTTCTCTGGTGTAAACACCAGAAATGATAAGATTGGACCTAAATCGATTAGACCATCTATGTGAAAGATTGGCCCCACCTTGGAAAGTATCATAATTCAGTTCTTCCCTCCCTACGAAAGCGGTTTGCAGTCGAAAATTCCGCTCAACAGACCCAAACTCGGTCTCACCATTTGCCGGTAGAGTCAGATATCTATTTCTAGAATATGATGATAAAACAGAAAGGGTAGTTCTGTTAATCTCGTTACTTTCCTTTCGCGATAAGTCGAATGTGATAAAGGACTGAATATCTGTGAACTGCGGAAAGTATTGACCATCTACCTCCAATGTCCTTAATAAATACCTGGAATCCCTATGCCTTAGTCCAACAACATAATTTACTCTTTTAGATTGATTGGCACCCCCAACATAGGCTGAACCTCCTAAAAGGCCTAGTGTCACATTACCCTCCCTTTGTGAAGGCTTTTTATACTCAATATTTAAGCTGGATGATAACTTATCGCCATATCTTGGAGCCCAGCCACCAGCGTAGAAGCTGATATTCCGGATTAAGTCACTGTTTACAAAACTCAAACCTTCCTGCCTTCCAGAATTTGCAAGAAAGGGCCTATAAATGGGTATGTTATCTACGTAAACCAGATTCTCTTCAAAATTGCCACCGCGTACGGAATAAGTGGAGGCCAGTTCATTGTTGGTAGAAACCCCGGGGAGAGTAGCTAATACTTGAGAAAATTCGCCAAAAGCCGATGGCAGCAAATTAGCTGAACGCGCATCAATCTCTTGTACGATTGCAGGATCCTCTGAGACTTGTTGTCCATCAACTTCCACCTGATCTAGTAGCGTCTCGTCTTCTATTAAAACAACAGAGTTATCAGCAAGCGACTCGGTAGAAAGTTCCAAAGTCTGATAACCAACAAACGAGAATACAAGAATTGCTGAGGCCTCAGATATCTCTATCTCGAAATTTCCAGATTTACCACTGTAAGTTCCATTGGTAGTTCCTTTCTCTAAAATATTGACACCAAATAGTGGCTGACCGGCACCATCTGTTACTTTGCCCCGGATTCTGGTCTGTCCGAATACGGTGGTGAGACTTAAAATAAAAGATAGTAGAAGCGTAAACTTCATCTTGAGCCTATTGCTTAAGAGAGGCAATGGTCTTGATAGGATCTTCGGAATTAAAGACAAAGCTTCCAGCAACCAACATATCAGCTCCTGCATCCACTAGTTTCGAAGCATTATCCATGGTCACGCCTCCATCGATCTCAATGCTCATCTTTTCATTATTAGCAGCTGTAGCAAGAGCTCTTACCTTCCGAACCTTCTCGTATGTAGATTCAATAAACTTTTGTCCACCAAAGCCTGGATTTACGGACATGAGCAATACCACATCTATTTCTCCGATGATATCTTCCAACTGATTGATCGCAGTGTGCGGATTTAAAGCAACGCCAACTTTAATTCCTTGACCCTTTATCTTTTGCACCGTCCTGTGAAGATGCCGACAAGCTTCTATATGCACCGAAATAATTTCAGCCCCACTGTCAATGCATTGATCGATATAACTATCAGCACTTTCTATCATAAGATGAAAATCTAGTGGTAGCTTGGCGTGCTGCTGGATAGCCTTAGTCACTGGGAAACCAAAGGAGATATTCGGAACGAAAATTCCGTCCATGATATCAATGTGTATGAAGTCAGCGGCACTATTATTCAGCATTTCCACTTCCTTCTGAACATTCCCAAAATCAGCAGCCAGGAAAGAAGGACAAATTTTGATATCTGTCATCTTTAATTTTTTAACAATTTAAGGGTCTCCGTAACATTTTTTCCCCTCAAGGCAAGAAAGTAAATACCGCTTTCAAGGTGTTGAACATCAATATCGTATTTGCCTGGACCATTGATTGGAAACTGCATCAGTTTCTTACCCTTTATGTTTAATAACATTCCCTTTTTGAAGGTATTATGGTCGAGTTGCAGAATAACACTCCGTTCCAACCCTGTTGGGTTTGGATAAAGCGAAATATTTGGTTTCTCAGGTGTAAGGTTCAAAACAATCGCTGATGCTCCAGGGATGTAATTCGGTGTTCCATAACCTATTTCATTATTAGGATTTGTGGCATTACTTCCGGAATTTCTGATGGCATTGAAAAGGGTCGTATTCGTCCAATCAGGATTACTTGACAATAGCCCAGCCGCTAGACCCGTAATCAATGGCGCCGAAAAACTTGTCCCATTCCCAGTGCGAAAAACTGATGAAGAAAATACAGTAACTGAAGATCCCGGACCCACCACGTCAGGTTTCACCCTTCCATCTGCTGATGGACCAACAGAACTGAAATCTGCAAGTGCCGAATTCAAGTCAATTGCGCCAATTGCCAAAACGTGCTCTCCATCAGCCGGTGCGGAAATAAACCGCCAGCTATTGTCTCCCAAGTTTCCAGCACTTGATACGATTAACATACCTTTAGAAAACGCTATTTCTGCAGCTCTGGTAATCACGGCTGTCTGACCATCCATATCGCTGGTACTGTAGTTCATACTCGCATCGTCAAAATCGGTATACCCTAAAGAAGTATTGATGACATCAACGCCCATACTATCGGCGATCTCCGCTGCAAACAACCAATTATATTCTTCTACCCTATATTCGGATCCAACCTCTTCTGTCACAAAAAGAGCATAATCTGCCTCGATTGCCACACCCCTAAGCTCCTCTCCTTCGTTTGCGGCGAGACAGGACCAAACGGAAGTGCCGTGGCTTGAGTACTGATAGATATCAAATCCATCGGAAACAAAGTCACGGGTATATAGCACCTTGTCATTGGCATATTGGTATCGAAAGGCGTTGGAATTGTAAGCTCCTGAAAATCCACCATCCATCACTGCGACCAATACACCTTGGCCGAAATTTCCTTCCTGATGCATGCTGTCGACACCTATAAGCTCCAATTGTCGATTTGTGGTAAGGTCCGTAGCAGTAACCGGTTCAAAACTACTTGCCACAGGTGCTGCCTTTTGCGATCTGGTCAATACTGCTCCAGGAGCCACCAGTTCGACGCTTGATACAATATCCAAATCAGATATTGCCTCAACATTTGACTCCTCTGTTTGCACGAGCACCCCATTCATCCACTTTGTGGTGAAATAAGTCTGAACTCCTAGTTCCTGGACTTGTTGAACGTAACCCTCATTAACAGGCAGATCATCCTCCCCAATTGAAATATTACTTTTCGATCTTCTCTCGATCGCTCTTGAAGATAAATAAGCTTCAGGCGCATCAATCGAATAAGAACTCCCACTCTTGTCTTTAAAAAAGACCATGTAACGATTTTGCTGGGCCTCTGCAATGAATCCCAGTGATATCAAAAAGAGTAGAATAGAAGCTTTAGAGAGTTCCAAATTCTAATAATTGCTGTGATAAAACTAATCCACCAAGTGTATCTCCTACCTGATCACAATCTGCTGTACACAAGGATATTGAAAAATAATCTTTCTCAATCAACCCAATTCCATCAGCATATATTTCAAACCTTCGATCTGTTCCAACTATTGCGGATGTAATATCACTAATAGTCGTTTTTATGAACCTTATGGAATCTGATGAGCCCTGAAATTCCTCTGGCAAATCGGAGCTTACCACTGGATCAAATCGATAGCTTTTGTTCCCTTTGTTGTTAAAAGTGTTACCATCCCAGGTCTGTCCTTCCACCACCGGAAAGACAAGCTTAACAAAAGGAACATTATTCTCTGTGACAACCAGTGATTGACCAGTATTCCTTACGGTCCAAAGTGAATCAGCACTCCACGGATCATTCTCTGTTTCCCTAGTCTCTCTATTCAGCAAGTAAGTAATATCTCCCAGGGCCGAGACAATCGTGTCGGTGATAACTTCACGTAGTTGAAAGATCGCAGTATCATTTTCAAGGGCCTTTATTTCAATTCTTTCTACGTCATATATCCAGAAGTTGCCAATCGCCAACGGGTAAAATCCCGGACCGGAAAGATCAGGATTGGGTTGAGTAATTTCCTCCTCACAACCCAATAACATAAAAAGTAGCCAAACACCTAAGATCCGTTTCAACATGGTTTATTGAACGACTAAATCCTTGTTATTATTCTGCCGGTGTTGATGGAAACTAGAATGGATCCACCCCCCACCAATGACATCATCACCTTCGTAAAAAACAGCAGCCTGTCCAGGCGCAATAGCTGAAACTCCTTTACCAAAAAAGACTTTTATGGTATCACCAACCTGCTCTATGATTGCGGGTGTACCAGCATCATTATATCTCACCTTTGTGACGGTATCCAATCGCTCTCCTGGGGGTAGCGACTCATATTTTTGAAGGGTTAGTTGCTTCACGTACATACCATCTCGACTTAACTCATCGAAAGTACCCAAAACCACCCTGTTCTGTTCTTTTTGAATCTCTGTTACATAAACGGGGTATCCAAGCGCGACTCCAAGCCCTTTCCTCTGACCAACCGTGTAGAATGGATAGCCCTCATGGGTACCTACAACTGTTCCATCTTCTAAAACAAATTCACCACCGGCAACCTTCTCCTCCAATCCATCTACCCTACGTCTTAAAAAACCGCGGTAATCATTATCAGGCACGAAACAAATCTCATAGGACTCAGACTTGGTGACTAGTTCATGGAAACCTTTCTCTGTAGCCATGTCCCGAATCTGCTGTTTCTTGAGATTTCCGAGAGGAAACATCGTCCTGCTTAGACTCTCTTGTGAAATTCCCCATAATGCGTAAGACTGATCCTTACCGCCATCGATGCCTCTTGAAACGACATATCGCCCATTCTCTTGCCGGATTTTTGCATAATGTCCAGTTGCGATGTAATCACATCCTAGTTTATCCGCTCTTCTTAACAAGGCATCCCATTTTATATGGGTATTACATAAAACACATGGGTTTGGAGTCCGTCCAGACAAATACTCATTGGTAAAGTGATCAATCACATAATCACCAAACTCATCTCTGATATCAATAATGTAGTGGGGAAACCCAAGGTTGACTGCTATATTCCTAGCATCGTTGATGGAGTCCAGACTGCAACAGCCTGTCTCCTTTTTACTTCCTCCAGAGGTAACATAATCCCACGTTTTCATGGTCATTCCTATTACCTCATAACCTTCTTCGTGCAAAAGCACTGCAGCCAATGAACTGTCAATCCCACCGCTCATGGCAACTAAAACTCTTCCTTTACTCATAGCGCTTCGCCAGGTTCACAGCCTGGTTTACGTTTCAGATGTAAAATTACCGAAACATAAGCTAGTTTCTATTAGGTAATGTCATGTGTATTTAAGTTTGCTGGATTCACGACAAAATCAAGTTTCAATGGCCCTGAAGACATTAGTAAAAGTGGGAAATATTACAAACCTCAGCGATGCCCGGTATTGCGCAGGTATGGGTGTCGATCTTCTAAGCTTCCCAATAGCAGAATCATCAGCAAATAGGGTAAGTCCTGAAGCCTTTAAGGAAATCACAGACTGGGTCTCTGGGCCGAAACTAGTTGGTGAACTTTCTGGCTCCTCCTTGGAAGAAATCAAGACCTCATTACTTTCTTACGATCTGGATGCCATCGAAACTGACAACATGGATCTAGTTGAATCTATTCAACTTCTTGGTAAAGAAGTGATCTATCGTTTAGCCATAGAAGATGAGTCAGATCTGGACAAAATAAAATCCAAGCTTTCGTACCTGGATGAGTTGGCCAAAATGATCGTATTCACTTGCTCGAAAGAAGATTTGTTTTCCCAAATCGATGAGAAAATAATGTATTACGGGGGAAACCTTCGGTTAGTTAAAGGTTTTGGTATAACAAAAGAATCCGTTGCCGACCTTACTCAATTCAAAGGCCTGGAAATGATGGGAAGCCCTGAAGAACGCCCAGGTTATAAAGATTTTGGAGAAGTAATGGATGTGCTGGAGTTACTTGAAGTCGACTAATCCGTCTCCTCCTTTTTAGTCGAAACAAAACTACCAAAAGCCGACACAAACAAAGTAACCAGGAAGAAGAGCAAGCTAAAAGCTACTGCTGTATTCTGATCTATACCTAGAATATCATTACCGAGTATAAAAGTTAATTCGCGCGCACCAACACCACCAATAGTAAATGGCAATACCGCAACTATCGAGGATATTAGAAATAACACCAAATACTCCATCTCAGAAGAAACAATATGCAGGCTTTGTAGCAGGAAGTAAGCCGAAAACACTTGCGAGCCCTGAGTACAGATTGACAGGAATGAGGTGGATAAATAGCCACTTCGGAAGCTCTTAAAGAATAGCTTAATGCCGAGGATATAAACTGGATAAACCAATAAAGTGAGCAACAAAACCAGCCACCAAGTCCAAGTGGGCAGAGTTGTTACTTCCAGAAACATAAATCCTATTCCAGCCAAGAATGCTAATGCTACTACTCCATTTATTCTATCTAATAAGACAGCTGCCCCTATAAGTTTCGCTTTAACATCATATTGCTGATTCAATAAATAGACTTTGTAAGCATCTCCACCTATTCCTCCTGGAAGAAATAGATTGTAGAACATACCTAGCCAGGCCAGCTTCAAATTATACAGCTGACCAATCACAATGCCGATGGATTTAAAAAAGATCGTCAGCCTGATAGCACTGAATACCTTAGACAATGAAAAGAGCGTGATAGCTCCGATTAGCCATAGATAGTCTAGTTGCAAAAAGAGCCCCTGCACTTCCTTCCAATCAATATTGAAAAAGACTACCAGGATAGCGATTACTGAAGCCGTAACTTTCAGCAACAGCTTAAATAGGCCACTTCTTGATTTAGCCACCTTGATAGACCTCTCTTACGCGATACGTTTTTTTATCCTGAGATTCGAAATAGGTCCTTACGATCAATTCGGCGACAATCCCGATCGTAATTAGCTGGATACCTCCCAAGACCAATGTAATCCCTAAAACCAATAGAGGACGCCCTCCAATCTCCTGCCCCAAGATTTTCAATATAAGTAGATAGACATTGATTAAAGCTCCAAGCCCAAATGTCATCAGACCGGCCACTCCGAATAAGTGCATTGGTCTTTGCAGGTACTTTTGAAAGAACACCACCAGCAGCAAATCGCTTAACACCTTGAAAGTCCTCCCTAGACCGTACTTCGACGTGCCAAACTTCCTAGGATGGTGCTTTACCGACATCTCAGCCATTTGGGCACCTTGCAGCTGAGCAAGAACGGGTATAAATCGATGTAACTCGCCATAAAGACCAAGGTTCTTGGCAATTTCCTTCTTAAATACCTTTAGCGTACAACCATAGTCATGAAGATACACACCTGTTAGCTTTCGAATAAGTGCATTGGCAATGCCGCTTGGGATCTTCCTAAGAAACATCCCATCTTTTCTATTGGACCGTATACCCGCTACTACGTCCAACTTTTCAGCCTCTAGTTTCTCTATCATGGTGGGGATATCTGAAGGATCATTTTGCAAATCACCATCCAAAGTGACAATGTACTCTCCCTCTGCTGCATCTATCCCAGCAGCCATAGCAGTGGTCTGTCCGTAGTTCTTCTGTAAAATCACCGCTTTCACCAAATCGGATCCGTGACTTTTGATCTCCCTCACGGTATTGTCGGTACTACCATCGTCCACCATCACCACCTCATAATCTATACCATCAAGTGCGGAAGACACACTCTCCAGCATAGGTTTGATATTTTCTTCTTCATTCATCACAGGGATGACCAAGGAAATTTTCTTACTCATTGAGGTCCTATTTCGGGCAAAAATAATCTTTAGGTACGCGCATCACCTAACTAAAGACAATTTCAGATACTATTATAGCTTGAGCAATGGTAACCCTCTCAATGCAACCATTAACACAAAGAGCGCCAAAAGGCCGTAGGCAGCACTGAAGGCCCAAATCATTCCAACATCCTTGAGGATAAAATAGGCAGCAAGAGGTAGTACTTGTAGCGCATGCATGCCAACGAAATGGGCAATCCTCAAATCACCATGTTCTACTGACCAATTCAAAAACCTTAGTCCAGGTCCTCCATCTGGGGCACCCACCGTATGAGCAAGCTGTGAACCCATCATGGCACCTTGAAATGCAAATACTACGAACAAGAGTATTCCCAATCTGATAGCCCAAACATAAGCCGGATCCAAGACTGGTAACGGCTCTTTAAAAAAAAGCACGCCAATGTAGGCTGTGAATAAAGTCATTAGGCTTATGGCAATCCCCATAAGGCTGAACATGGCAGATTTAAAAGGGCTGGAAACGTTAAAGTGCGACAATTCACCCTTAGATGCTGAGTAAGTAATGTAGATCAACTCAAAAGACAGGGTCAGGATTACTACCCAATTAAATGCAATTACAGTATTGGAATATAGTGATGGCAGATAGTGCATGTACCAAGCCATACTCCAAACAAAAATTGTGGTGGAAAAGTAAAATTTTGCTGGCTTAATCCAGGCGTTTATTCCCAGTACCTGATTCTCAGAACTAAAAACAACCAAACCAATACAGATAATGGCTGACAGAAGTGAGAGAAGACCAAAACCAAATAGTAGAGGATTTCGGATGTATAGCTCTTGAAACATATGAGTAGGATTTCAAAACCCCTAAACCTCAAAGAATTCCCCGCAGTTGCCAATTACACGGTGAAACCGGAAAAATAGGCCATGAAACCAGATTGCAGCCTTTCGTTATTGATACATATCTTTTGTTAATATTTCAGCAAAGAATAGCTAATATTTTTACAATAATGACATATTCGCATTATCGAAAAGCATTTCATTTACCAATTCCATATAATTATTAACAATTAGTCACATTGGTTTAATGAAAATTTCACAAAAAGCATGGTTTACAATTAGTTTTACCGTAAAATTTCTAACTACACTTTCAAAATGGCGAAAAACAAACTAGAATATATCTGGCTAGACGGATATAAGCCCACCCAGTCTTTAAGGAGCAAGACTAAGATTATAGAAAACTTCAGTGGCAAACTTGAGGATTGTCCTGAGTGGTCATTTGATGGTAGTTCTACAGAACAGGCAGATGGCAGCTCATCTGACTGTCTATTGAAGCCTGTATACATCTGCCCTGATCCAGGAATTAGAGATGGTTATCTGGTAATGACTGAAGTTCTTAATGCTGATGGTACACCTCATGAGTCAAATGGTAGAGCAACCATTGATGATGAAGATGATGATTTCTGGTTTGGTTTTGAGCAGGAATACTTTATTTGGAACCCCGAAACTGATAAGCCTTTAGGCTTCCCGGCTGGTGGTTTCCCTGGCCCACAAGGACCTTACTATTGTGGTGTAGGAGGTCAAAATGTTTTCGGTCGAGACATAAAAGACGAACATCTGGATATATGTCTAGATGCCGGACTCAACGTTGAAGGCACAAACGGCGAAGTAGCCGCTGGCCAATGGGAATTCCAAATTTTTGCCAAGGGAGCAAAATCTGCTGGTGATCAAATATGGATTGGCAGATATCTATTAGAAAGACTTGTTGAAAAATACGGCCTTTCTATAAACTGGCACCCTAAGCCACTAGGTGATTTGGATTGGAATGGTTCAGGAATGCACGCTAACTTCTCTAACACAGTTATAAGAACTGCTGCTTCAAAAGCGAAAATTGAGGAAGTATGCGAGGCCTTCAGAAGCGTAGTAGATGAGCATATCGCGGTTTACGGCGCGGATAATGACCAAAGATTGACAGGACAGCACGAAACGGCAGCAATAACAGATTTTTCTTATGGTGTATCCGACAGAGGTGCCTCCATTAGAATACCTGTATACACAGCTAATAATGGATGGAGCGGTTACCTAGAAGATAGAAGACCAGCTTCCAATGCTGACCCATACAAAGTAGCAGCAAGAATCATTAAGACTGTTAAGACAGTTTCATAAATGAAATTTTAGCCTTGACCACATAAAAAAAGCCCCAATTTGGGGCTTTTCTTTTTTCCTTTCGTTACAGCTCGATTATTTAACCTTATCCACCACTGCTTTAAAAGCTTCTGGGTGGTTCATGGCTAAGTCTGCTAAGACTTTTCTATCAATTTCAATTTCTTTTGCCTTCAACAGGCCGATGAATTGAGAGTAAGAAAGACCGTGCTCTCTTGCAGCTGCATTGATTCTTTGTATCCAGAGGGCTCTAAACTCCCTCTTCTTCACTTTTCTGTCACGATATGCGTACTGCATACCTTTCTCAACGGCATTCTTAGATACCGTCCAGACATTTTTTCTTCTGCCAAAGTATCCTTTGGCTTGCTTCATCACCTTTTTTCTTCTGGCTCTTGAAGCTACATGATTTACTGATCTAGACATTTTTCATTTTTTTGACAACTGGCGCTTCTTTTTCAGAAGACTTCAAGCCGAATCATCGGGTTAAAAATTAAACCAGGTTATACGTTAAGCATCTCCTTTATATTCTTCTCATCGGATTTATTCACAACAGCCATCTTAGCAAGATTACGCTTTTGCTTTGTCTCCTTCTTGGTCAGAATATGATTTTTGAATGCATGCTTACGTTTCACCTTACCAGTACCTGTAAGCTTAAATCGCTTCTTAGCGCTGGATTTAGTTTTGATCTTAGGCATCCTAATCTATTTGTTAAACTATTTTTTCTTTACTCTAGGTGCAAGGATCAATGACATTCGCTTTCCTTCGAGTTTAGGAAGTATTTCTACCTTACCCTCTTCCTCTAAAGCTTGCGCAAATTTCAGGAGCAATATTTCCCCTCGATCCTTAAACACAATTGTTCTTCCAACGAAGTGCACATAGGCTTTCACCTTAGCTCCCTCTGCCAAAAATTTCTTGGCATGGTTTAGTTTAAAGTTGAAGTCGTGATCATCGGTATTAGGTCCAAATCTAATTTCTTTAACCACTGTCTTAGCGGCCTTAGATTTGATTTCCTTCTGCTTCTTCTTTTGCTCGTACTTGAACTTAGAATAGTCAATGATCTTGCAAACTGGGGGAACTGCTTTAGGAGAAATCTCAACCAAGTCTAGTCCTTGCTGCTTAGCAAGCTCTATGGCTTTGGGTGTTTGATATACATCGACATCTACATTATCTCCTACAACTCTCACCTCATGAGCAGTGATCTTTTCATTGACTTTATAAGGCTCTTCGACCCGGCCTCTGTAAGGCCTTCTTTTTTGTTTACCGATTGCTAACCTCCTGTTTTAATTGAACCATCTGGAAAAACGAAACGCAAATATGAGCATTCTTTAATTAAGAATAAGCAGAAACACTAGCCATTAAATCAAAATACATGACTTTTTATAAGCCAATCTCAATATAAACTCAGTATTTACTCCTTTCAGAAAAGAATTGCGAGAACTCGTTAAGTGACATCTGTCCTAAATCCCCTTTTCCGTGCTCCCTGATCGAAAGTACCTTACTCTCCTGCTCCTTCTCTCCTACTATTAGCATAAAAGGAATCTTTTTCACCTCCGCATCTCTAATTTTCTTACCAATCTTCTCATCCCTCTCATCCACATAGCCCCTAATATCTATTTCTTGCAACTGCAGAAATACTTCCTGCGCATAAGAATGATACTTCTCTGATATAGGGAGAATCACAATCTGTTCAGGCGCTAACCATAGTGGGAAATTACCTCCGGTATTCTCAATTAATATACCAATAAACCTCTCCATTGACCCGAAAGGCGCTCTGTGAATCATCACCGGTCGGTGCTTTTGGTTATCAGAACCCACATATTCGATCTCAAATCGCTCTGGCAAGCTGTAGTCGACCTGAATGGTTCCCATCTGCCAACTTCGACCTAAAGCGTCTTTTACCATAAAATCTAACTTTGGTCCATAAAAAGCAGCTTCACCCAATTCAACTACTGTTTCTAAGCCTTTCTCATTGGCTACTTCCTGAATTTCCCTTTCTGCATTTTCCCAGTCCTCATCTTTACCTATGTACTTATCTGGATTCTCAGGATCCCGCAATGATACCTGCGCCGTAAACTCCGGGAAATTCAGGGAGTTCAGAACGTGCATTACCAGGTCAATCACTTTGGCAAATTCATCTTTCAACTGATCGGGACGACAGAAAATATGCGCATCATCCTGAGTAAAACCTCTAACCCTTGTCAAACCATGCAACTCCCCGCTTTGCTCGTATCGATACACTGTACCAAACTCAGCATAGCGAACCGGAAGATCTTTATAGGACCTTGGCTGAGACTTATAGATCTCGATATGATGAGGGCAATTCATGGGCTTTAACAAGAATTCCTCATCTTCATTTGGTGTCTTTATCGGCTGGAAGGAGTCTTCTCCGTACTTAGCATAGTGACCAGAGGTGACATATAATTCCTTAGAGCCGATATGTGGTGATACTACAGGAGAATACCCAGCCCTTACCTGAGCTCTCCTCATAAAGTTCTCCAAGCGCTCTCGCAATACAGCCCCTTTTGGAAGCCATAGTGGCAGACCTTTCCCCACTTTATCAGAAAAAGTGAAAAGCCCTAATTCCTTTCCTACTTTTCTATGATCTCGTCTTTTTGCTTCTTCTACTAACTCGAGGTATTCTGTAAGTTCTTTCTGCTTAGGGAAAGTAATCCCATAAAGCCGGGTAAGCTGCTTCCTTTTCTCATCTCCTCTCCAGAACGCACCGGCTATATTGGTGATCTTAGCAGCTTTGATAAAGCCGGTATGAGGTATATGAGGACCTCTACATAAATCGGTGAATTCACCTTGTTGATAGAAGGATATGGTGCCATCTTCCAGTTCCTCAATCAATTCAAGCTTGTATTCATCTCCTTTTTCAGTAAAATAGGATTGAGCATCGCTTTTACTGACCTCTGTTCGGATATATTGGTTTTTTTGCTTTGCAAGCTCCAACATCTTGCTTTCAATGGCTTTTAAGTTCTCTGCATCGAACTTTTGATCACCAAAATCCACATCATAATAAAAACCTTTATCTATAGCAGGACCAATACCAAACTTAATCCCGGGATAGAGTGCCTCTAAAGCCTCCGCCATCAAATGTGCTGAGGAATGCCACATGGTCGACTTACCCTCATCATCATTCCAAGTGAGTAATTGAACAGTCGCATCAGTCTCTATTGCTCGACCAGCATCTTGTACCTGACCGTTAACTTTTGCAGCGAGTACATTTCTGGCCAAACCTTCGCTGATACTCAAGGCCACGTCCATGGCTGTACTCCCTTTATCAAAATCCCTCACACTACCATCAGGTAATGTAATCTTGATAGCCTCACTCATTAATTGTAGAATTTTTCTTTGATTCTAAGTTGATTTCAGGTCGACCTTCTTGGGCTTCCCTAATTTTCCGCAAATATGCAATTTTTCGATTTAGAATATCCACCCTATCCAATACATCCAAATAGGTAGAATCCAATTCCTTTATACTATTAAAGCCACTTAAGGCCCTCGTTAGCCAGCCGCGAGTTTCATCTATTTCGGCTTTGGCCCACATGGTCTCTAAATCATTTGGTGCATCAATAAGTATCCTATTCAGAGACAAGTGAGCCGAGTCCCAGTTCAATTCTTGCACATACCAATCTGAAAGTAGATATGCCGACCTCCTGTCCATATTTTTCAACAACACATGCTTAGCCTCGGGTCGTCGGTCTAGCTTATCAAGACTTACCGATTTTATGTAGGCTAAGTCACTACCGAAATTAATTGAATCACCCTCCATATCCAGCACATCGATTACTTCTTCGTACATAGAATTCTGAAACAACAGGGAGACAAAAGTGCTTTTTGAAATCAGGTTTTCATTGGCATTTGAAACTTTGAGAAATTGATAAAGCGACAATAGCGAATCACCCAAAGCTAAGTACTGATAGGCGCCCCATTCATCGTCAGCCATTTCTTCGTTTCGGGCAAGAAAAGCTCGCAATTTCTGGAAAGCCTCATCTTGTTCGCCTGTCCCAATTAAAGATTCAATTTGATATTTCCTGGCCCATCTTGGTAATTGAAAGGTTGAAGAAAAATCTCTGATTAGGGTGTCTAATTCGTGAAAGTGGGAATTTACATAGTAGAAATCCGCCATTTTCTTAATAAGCACTGGATCATTCTTCAGCACATCTTTTGCCCTATTTACAGCTCTTAGTGCCTCACCAGGCCATCCTAGCCTTTCATAGTAGGTAAGTTGCAACTCAATCAGACCGGTATTTTGAGGTTCCTTCTCCAATCGGTTCTCTAGTTTTCTGGCCGTTTCACGGTAGAAGGTTAAATCCACTTTTGGCTCTTCAATTCTGTCTTCTTGCGGTCTAAGAAACTGACAAGCTGAAAATGATAAAAAGCAAGAGTAAAGGAGTACGCGTATCAAAGGATGAGTTGGAAACTAACTTTTACTCCAAATTTACTGACACCAGGATGATCAAGGTAAGTAAGTCTATGAAAGAAATCTACTCTACCAATTTTAAAGATATTTTCTACACCATATCCCAGCTCCACATAAGGCCTATTGTCGAACGTAAAAAATGGCTGATTGGGGTTACCATTTTCATCTCTACCAGAAAAAGCAAAGACCCGATTCTCTACTGAGATATCTCCGTAAAGAATATTAGCATTGGCTACAAGTCTCCACTTAAGCTTTCTCAAAAGCGGCACATGGTTTAGTATGAGGCCTTCAAAAGAGTGCCTGTAGCGCAGTTCGACATATCTATCTGTCGTGAACTCAAAAAAGTTAAGTAGGTTGTAGGCGAAGTTTACATAGAAAGGCGTCTCATTCCCTAGCGTATTATAAAGCAATGGATAAGGCAATTCACCAATAATCTGGCCAAAGTTCAACCGGTATCTACCAACCCCCAATGAAGCCATTTTCTGAGACTTTTCAATAGATACCCGGAACTTATGATATTCAAAATCACTACCAAATAGACCTGGTATGCCATAAGTATAGCTAAAGGTGACAGCCGGCCACCTATTGGTACCTAAACTGACTCTTTCATTGTCGTTGATCAAGAAGACTTCATCCTTACCCCATCTGGTAGATAGTGTGATCTCTGAAATATCAAAATTGCTTTCTGTTCTAAAGAGCGGGTCACTTGAATCAGATATTCTGTATTCGAAATCGAATAAAGGCTGAAAGGACTGCTGCTTAAATTCGATACTTTGCTGAATACCTCTAGTTATTTGACTTTTAAGATTGATTCTATTCTTCTGATAAAGGAAAGGTTGTCTCAATGTACCGAACCGGCTGAAGGTGTAGAAGAAGCTTCCTTGAGCCACATTTTCATTCAGCAACCAGACCTGATCTATTTCCTCATGTCGTTCTAGTAAGAGGTTCGTCCATTTTTTCCTGGATAGAATTATATCTGTGTAGGCTCGATACTTTGATCTTTTATCATCAAAGCCATAACCATAATATCCACTAAGTGTGAAGTGCTTGCTGAACCCAATCCTAGTTCGAAATGAACCTCCAATTCTTGGCCCCTCTATATCATTCAGTCCAAATAGAGTACTGTATGGACCAAGATCAAAATAGTTGTTGACTCTGACATACCCTGTCGCTGCGATCTTGGCAGCGTCTGTAGCTAATTTAATAGTCGGAATTCTCTTCAAAGTGTCTATCATTCGATAGACGTTCTGTTCAGTTGCAGAAAGAGAATCGTGTCTATGCTCCTCCCAAAAGCCCTCATCATAGACCTGCACGTCCTCTTCCATCGAAACAGGGTTTTGGTAAAAAGAGAGGTCCCTCGGTTGATTTACAACAATATCCTTCGCCGAGACATAGAACTTAGCCAAAAAGCCAGCTGTGCGCTCCGTCAATTGAGAAACGTCGACCACAACCCTTGATTTTTCCGGTATCCAAGCCCCTGCCGAAGTTTTTACTAAATCCTGCTGAATTTTGATCTTTTCTATAAAGTTCAGATTGGCTTTTTTATTGACAGTGGCATCAATCCGTTTAAGTGCATAGTCATCCTTATTGATCCACATCCTGCCTCTAAAAGCCAAGTTCTGTTCTTGCTTAGGTTCAAATTCTATTTCATAACAAAAATCACCTCCAAGAAAAAGGCTGTCTTCTAGATAGTAGTGGTAATTACCTTTCCAACCATTGGCTATCGGAGAGACAAATTCCTTATTGACGATGTTGAGCCAGTTTTGGTAGAAATTATATTCCTGCAACGTCGAACCAATTATTTGCGAGGTGGTAGTGCCGTCAGTTAGCCCCACCCCTCTCAGTTTTGTTTTCAGTATATTTTCTTTTCTGTAAGTGGGGTCACTTCTATAGTAGAACCTAGATAGGGCCTCTGATATGAAAATAGGTAATACAGGCTTTCCATCCTCACCTGCGATCTGCTCAATACTATCTAAAACAGCTGTGATCTTCTTTACAAGCTTCCTACTCCGAAACTTGTCAGAAATATTGTCCACATCCACCTCGATTTTGGTATAGCTCTCATACTCATAAGCTTCAAGAGATCTTTTATCATTGATTTTCTTATTGGCTATGACATTTCGCATAATTGGCCAAGCTGGATTCTCACCAGCGTAGACCACCACTTCCGCCAATTCTGTAAGGTTCTCATCGAGTTGGAAATTGATGACCTGAGACTTACCTCGTACAAGCGCTTTGGCTCTGGGGATAAATCCTATATATCGAACTTCTACGGAATCAATGGGTGAGTTGGTTTCGATCCGAAAGTTGCCATCGAAATCAGTGATGCCGCCTTCTCTGGTCCCTGAGAAAATAACATTTGCAAATGGAATAGGCGTACCATTGCTGGACTCAGTGACCTTACCTGTCACCACCGTCAGGTTCTGGCCAATAGATAGAAAAGAGACCAGGAAAAAGCCTAGAAAAAATGATTGCTTCACTAAATCGAGTTTAACCTTTTTGCAGAACGCAAAAATGATGTATTACCACATGATTCAGTGAATGAAAAGTGATTAATCGTTAGCACTGAGACCTTTTCGGATCTCAACAACATCAGTTTTTATATCCCGTACTAAATCAGTCAATTGATTGAGGGAAAGCTCGCTTGCTGCTTCCGGGTCCGGAAATTGAATACTAATGTAGGCCTTGGCTTCCCAGATTTCCTCTACGTCTTCAGCTCTCACCTCGTAAGCAGAGTAAGACTTATTGTCTGAAACTAGATACAAAACCCCTTTATCGGCCACATAATTGAAGACTCGTTTATACACCACACCTTCATCATGTGTCAAGAGAACGTAGGTCTTACCGTTCTTTATATCATCTAAAGACTCAACATATTTTCCAATAACAATAGATCCAGAAGCCAGAGGTTTCATAGAATCACCTTGAATCTCAAAAGCCCTGTAGGTACCTCCTTTTGACAGCATCGGAAGTTTAAACTTGGGTAGGTCAGCCAGATATTCAGGGTCTGCATATCCATTCAAATACCCGGCAGCTGCCTTCTGGGGAACCATTTCGATATTTTCATCATCATTTTCATCCACGGTAATGGATAACACTTTGGTGGATCGCTGCGAAGATTTGATATTTCCAGAAGAGAGATCTTCATTAATCAAAGCATCAGTAGTGACATTGAGCACCTCCGCTATGTTAGTTAAAGTTTGCAACCTGGGCTCTGCACGTGCTTCTTCATAGGCGCCAATAAGTGATCTTTTTATTCCTACGGCTTCAGCAAAAGATTCCTGCGTAAATCCAGCCTTTTTTCTAAGAGACTTTATGTTATTGGCGATTTGTGACATAGTCAGTAATTATTTATCAAAGAAAATAAAACTCATATCATCCTGCCCTTTTTGACCTATAGAATATAGGTGGATGTGATGAAAGTCCCTGGTAATATCTATGGTCCTCAACCGATCATTGATTCGGCTTACTACGTTCTTTAAAGTTTGATCCGCTTCGACCAATACATAACCATGTAGGTCTTCTGATTGTCTAACGGTCGCAAAGAACTTTACCTGACACTTTCCAGACTTCAGCTTCTTCGAAGAAATCTTCAAATTGTATTCATTATTCAATTCTGCTATTTGTCTTGTACTGCAGAAGTCATTGATTGTTACCTGATCTACCATTGCGCTTTTACTATTCTGATTAGATATTAAGCTAAATTAATTAGTAAAATTTAGAATTATAAGACAATTACTAAATATTTTAGCATAAAGAATAACCACCAGGGTGTCTTGGACTCCAAGGCGCCCACTTCTTACACAACAATTGGATCGAGCCATCTTACATATGGACTTAGACGCCTTTTTTGTCGCCGTAGAGTGCCTAAGGGACGATAGACTAAAAGGCATTCCTTTGATAATTGGAGGCCAAAATGGGAAAGGAGTAGTCACATCCTGCAGCTATGAAGCCAGGAAGTTTGGTATCCATTCTGCAATGCCAATGAGGTTAGCATTGCAGCTTTGTCCACATGCCAAGGTCATCTCAGGGGATATGGAAGCATATAGTCATTTCTCACATATGGTCACGGAAGTAATTCATGAAGAGGCGCCTGTTTACGAAAAATCCTCTATCGATGAATTCTATGTCGATGCGACAGGCATGGATAGATTCTTTGGAACATATAAGTGGGCTAAAAATCTAAGGAGAAGAATTAAGAAAGAAACAGGCTTACCCATATCTATGGGTTTATCCATCAATAAGATGGTCGCAAAAGTGTCCACAGGAGAAAATAAACCTGATGGAGAAGGTCATGTGGCCAAGGGAACTGAAGAAACGTTTCTTGCTCCACTTCCGGTAAGGAAAATACCCATGATTGGTCCAAAAACAACGCAATTTCTCGCTGAAATGGGAATTACCCATGTACATCTTCTAAGACAAATGCCTTTAAGTCTTCTCCAGAAAGCGTTTGGAATAAATGGCAGAGAGCTATGGCGGAGGGCTCGTGGCATAGATGACAGCCCTGTGCATAGCTATTCTGAGAGAAAATCCCTTTCCACGGAATGCACTTTCGGCGAATCTATGGACGTATCAAAATTATCAGGTATGCTCACTGCTATGGTCGAAAAGCTATGTCACAAGCTTAGAGAAGAGAATTGGTTGACAGCATGTGTGACAGTAAAAATTCGTTATACCAACTTCGATACAGAGACGAAGCAAAAGCACGTGCCCTATACAAGCTCGGATCGCTTCTTAATTACTGAAGTGTCAAGACTATTTGAAAAGCTGTATACCAGAAGAATGCAATTACGTCTGGTAGGTGTTCGGTTTAGTGGTTTGGTTCACGGCAACTATCAAATCAATCTATTCGAAGATTCGATGGAATCAATCAACTTATATCAGGCCATGGATAAAATAAAGACACTTCATGGCCCTCACAGCATTGTGAGAGCTTCTACATTGGAGCTGGATAAAAGAATCCGATTAGACACCAATGCATTTCAAGGATAATGGCGGCATTATGTAAATTGTCACCATGTCTAACAGAAGAAATTTTCTCAGAAAGTCGATTATCGGTTCCGTCTCAGTACCAGCCTTTCTGAATAGTTGCGTCAGCAAGGCCAACACCGAGCAAAACAAACCCATTGTCATCTCCACATGGAATCATGGAATTGCTGCTAATGAAGAAGCATGGAAGGTATTAAGTACAGGTGGTACTGCCCTTGATGCCGTAGAGAAAGGCGTGAGAGTAACGGAATCTGATCCGGAAGTAAGAACTGTCGGAATAGGCGGATATCCTGACAAAGAAGGAAACGTCACTTTGGATGCATGCATCATGAACCCTCAAGGTGATTGTGGTTCCGTGGCTTTCTTACAGGAAATAGAGAATCCAATCAGTGTAGCTAGAAAAGTAATGGAGGAGACTCCACATGTAATGCTAGTTGGGGAAGGTGCTTTAGAATTTGCAATAAATAAGGGCTTTGAAAGAAAGAACCTTCTTACAGCGCAATCTGAGAAAGAGTGGAAGGAATGGTTGGCCAAAGAAAACAAACCAGAAAAACCAGAGATAAACGTAGAAAACCATGACACTATCGGTATGTTGGCCATGGACGCCAGTGGGGATCTTTCCGGGGCGTGTACCACCAGTGGCGCATCCTATAAAATGAAGGGCCGCGTTGGGGACTCTCCTATCATCGGTGCTGGTTTATTTATTGACAATGAAATTGGTGGAGCAGTAGCCACAGGCTGGGGAGAAGCTGTTATGAGAGTGGTGGGCTGTCACTTGACTGTCGAGTTTATGCGACAAGGAAATGATCCTGAGACTGCCTGTAGATTGGCGGTAGAAAGAGTGATTAGCAAAAACCCTGATTACCAAGATATACAGGTAGGGTTTCTGGCTTTGAACAAACAGGGACAATACGGATCCTACTGTATACAGACCGGCTTTGATTATGCAATCAAAGACCGAAATACAGACAATGAACTGATCAAAGCCAAATCCAAACTTTCCTAATGCGAATACTTGAAGCATGTATTGAATCTGTTGAGTCCGCAATAGCGGCTGAAGCAGGCGGTGCCAAAAGAGTGGAGCTTTGTGGCAACCTCATTGAAGGTGGAACCACACCGAGTTCGGGGATGGTAAAAGCGGTTCAAAGTGCTTGCTCTCTGCCTATTATGATGATGATTAGACCCAGGGGTGGCGACTTCTTGTATTCTGATTACGAACTCGAAGTAATGAAAGAAGACATTTTGGAGGCAAAAAACCTTGGAGTCCAAGGCATTGTATTAGGATTGCTGACCACCGACGGAAAAGTTGATGTGTTGAAAACCAATCAATTAATGACTACAGCCTCTCCTCTGGAAGTTACCTTCCATAGGGCTTTTGATATGACTCCTGACCCATTCGAAGCGCTTTCCATTCTCATGGATTTAGGTGTGAACAGAATCCTGACTTCTGGTCAGGAGGCTACAGCGCCCGAAGGATCAGGTCTAATTGCTGAACTGATCGAAAGGGCTAATGGGCGCATCACCATACTGCCCGGAGGTGGTATTGACGAAAACACTATAGAAGACCTGACCCAAATTGCCGGGTTGAACGAGTTCCACGCAACAGGGAGTGACGTCACCTCCAGTGCCATGACCTTCAAAAATGAGAAAATCTATATGGGATCTCCTGGCTTGCCCGAATACTCTTTAGTGCGAACCAACGAGGAAAAAATCAGAAAAATGGTGAATAAAATCAATAGCTTATGATCTTCTAGCCGGCCTTGGACGTGATATTCACAGCAAATTTCAATGCCTCTTTCCTATTGGACACGCCCAGTTTGGCGTATACGTTACGCAAGTGAAATTTGACTGTATGAACGGATACGAATATCTCTTCAGCAATCTGCGGATTACTCTTCTCACTAAGCGCGAGGTTCAAAATTTCAAACTCCCGCTCAGACAGGGGTTCAGTAAGTGTTTGATTGATCTGCTCTTTCACCACCCCAATTTCCTCCGGTTGTAACTCCAGAAAGCCTTTGAGTCGCATTCTCAGCTCACTCACCTCAGAAGACAGCAACTCCGTTTTCAATTGTGACCTTTTGCGGTTTATTAGCAAAATCACAACTCCCAAAATTAGTATTACGGAAAAAACGATGATCAGGAGCGTGATGGTCGAGCGTCTCTGCTCTAACTGATATTGCTGCAACTCGTCTTTCGCCTTAAGAAGTGCAATTTCCTGCTCCTTTTGAGCAGTCTGATACTCCCTGTCCAAAAGTAAAATGATTCTTGTTTGCTCATTCTTGTGCAAAGTGTCCTTCACAGATTGAAATGCCCTCAAAGCGGCAAGAGCCTCTGAAGACCTACCTAGTCGCTCAAAGATTTCCGTCCTTAGAAGATGCGTTTGACCAAGGTCCGCAAGCAGCTGATGCTCCGAAGCTACAAACTGTATTTCAGTAAGAACATTCAAGGCAGCAGTATGGGATCTTTGAGATTTTAGAATATCCACTAATGCCAGTCCTGCATTGATTTGGAATTTTGGAGCTACTGAACGCTGAAAATATCGGTAGGCATTCGTAGCTATTCCCCTAGCCTGAGTAGTAAGCTTTTTGTTATTCAGAATATTAGCTTTTGTAATCCACTGCCGAGCCAAACTCAAACTGTCTCCTAACTGAATAGCTTCATTTGAAGCTAACTCATTGTATTTCAAAGCACTATCCAGTTGATTGTCTTCCAAATAGGCCTTAGCCAACTTCCCAAGCCGCAGTAAGTGAGTATTATGATTCCCAGCTCTGGTTTTCTGTTGAAGTAATCCTTGTCGGTAATAGCCAATGGCTTCTTCAGACTTGTTTAACTGCAGCATCAGGTCACCAAGATTGACCATATCATATGCCAATGCCACAGAATCATTTAAAGCAAAATCAATTGCATAAGCCTGATTCAGATAGTCCCTGGCCTTTTCATATTCTCCAAGCTCCACATAAATGCTTCCCAGATGAGACATCTGATTGGAAGTTTCCGTGGAATCGTTTCTTAAAGAAGCCACTTTCAGTGCTTGCTTGTAATAAGGGATTGCCTCTTCTGGGTTTCCTAAACTTTTATAGCAAAACCCTGCGTGGCTGAAAGCCTCAATTAAATACACTGAGTCCAGTTGGTATTCCCCCAGTGATTCTAAGGTCAAAAGGTAATTCTCAAGTGAAAGCTGAAGATCATTTAAAAAGTAAAGTGCATCGGCTTTTATCTGATACATCCGAGCCAGATTCTGCTGATTTTCTGCTTTGAGAAGTGAATCAATAGAGGCTACTACTTTTTCGTATTGTTTCGCTTTATATAGAGCTAATAGTTCTCTTTCGAATTGGCTACCATTCTTCCTTTGGCAGAAAGACGGATCTCCCAATAGCAACAAAAGACTGGCAACGAATAGGCACTTCTTAATCATATTGATCGATTAGAACTTGGCAGGTCCTATTCATTCTAAAGTAGGTATTATTCAGAAAATGGCCGCATCGATCTTACAATTTATGGTGTAGAAAACTTGATCAACGCTCAGCATCAAAGGTGCAACTCACTAAGATTTTTGAAGACTTTCAAATCCAGTTTCACAAACTTAGACATGAGTCTGGCAGCACCTCTGATAATAACTACGTCTGAAATCAAACTAATATGATCGATGGAATTGGCGCATTTGTCCATTTGCCTTTGCCAGGACTTTTTAGCAGCCATCTCAAAAGAAGTCATTCCGGAACAGTCCCATACATGATGATATGGTTTATCACTGTCGTCACAGAATTGAGACCATACTTCAATGGCTGAATCACATATATCCGAGGTAAACTGCGCTGGAAACTTAAAAATGAGCGCTTGCGGTGTAGCATCAGGTGCAACCTCAATACTGAGGTCACCTGATTGAAAAATTGTTTGTCTCAATGCTCTTAGGGTTAAAGTCTCAAATCTATTTTCTGCTTAGCCTTTGTGAATCACTTTGACGATGGAAGACCCCAAAAGTCCGATGATAAGACATTTATCTTCGACAAGCATCTTTTTCTGATTGCCCGATAGAATGTGATGTCACTATGAAATTTTGATACCTAAGTGGCTTACAAGACCCACAAGATTGTTTTTGAGGAAATGTGCGCCCTTCAGTCTGTTAATATTGGGATCAACCCGAAAACCAATGGCTTCTCTGAAATCTACTTTTTCCAAATTGGTTCGGTCGAAGACAGCCTGATCTAGAATAGTGTTTTTAAAGACTGAACCCGTCAAATCAGCGGTTCCGAAATCCACTTCTCTCATGGAGCAATTGATAAACCGCGTCTGACGGATGGTCAATCCGTAGAAGGTGGAGTAGTCCAAAACACAATCTGCAAAGCTGAATTCCAGTAATAACGGATTGCAGTCTTCAAATGGCAATCCAAGCATCTTACAATTCTGAAATTGAACCTCTCTAAAGCAAGTACCTTGAAGCTTGGCCGAAGACCAATCACAATCCTGAAACCGACACTCAACGAATTTCACATTACCTGCATCAGTTTCAAGAAAAGAACAGCTTTTGAAAATGCAGCTTTCGTACTCTTCAGCGAAAGGCTGTTTGTCAAAATCGACATGCTCTATGGTCTCTCCTTCAATCATTTATCGGAATCTCTTTCACCAAAATTCGAAAAGACCCTCGCCAGGTCCTCATGCTCCGTCTTCATCAGACGGTCCCAGAAGGTAAAGTATAGACCAAAATTGAAAGTAAACTTCTTGTGATGGAGATCATGATGGGTTGCGCCGATAATCCATTTTGTAATTGGATGCTTATTCCACCAGGAAGGAAACATCTCAAAACCTATATGATTGATAGTACCTGAGATTGTCATAATCATTAGCAAGAGGAATAATCCGTAAATGTGGATAGGCACCAGTAATGTAAGAATAGGAATGATCGCCGCCTGCAGTATAGACTCAATAGGATGGAAACTAAAGGAAGTCATCGCCGAAGTATGCAGGCTATCATGGTGCACTTTATGTACCCTCTTATAAACCCCAGGGTGATGCATCCATCGATGAAGCCAGTAGTAATAAGTCTCATGAAGTAGTAAGTAGATAATTACAGAGAAAGGCCAATACCACCAGGAAAACGTGTCCCATTCTACATAAATCTTCACTAAACCCCTTTGCCATAACAAAATCATTGCCCACCCTGAAATAGCGAAAATGAAGGAAGTGAAAGCCGAATAGAGAATTTCCTTTTTAAGTTGTCTTCCATCAATGACTTTTTCATGGAGCAATCGATGTTGAAATAATGATTTGAGAAGGTAATGGCAGGCACTTGAAAAAAGGATATATCTTAGGAACACGATCCCAAAAAGAATTAGTACCAGCTTCGTGGCATTGAGAAAGTTTAGAAAGTCCGTATCCAGAAAATCTGACATGATTTCAAAATTGATCATAAAACCTTACAAGCCACAACTTCTAGTTATCCTAATGGGATGTTTTCTCTTTTCAACTACAATCACTATTGCCCAAGAACAAGAGAAATCCAATAAAAAATCATTTTGGGCGAACCTCGACTCCATAAGAGCGGCCAAAATTGAAAGAGGACAATCTTTATTCACTCCTTTCATCGCACCTGCCTTCTCCCCTGAATTAGGATTTCTCATTTCAGCAGGAGGACTTTACTCTTTCCAGATCCAGAAAGACAATCCTATTGTAGAAAGAAGCTCCGTTCCTTTTGCCGTCGGGATCAGTTCAAATGGATCTGTCACAGCAAATGGCAGGATCACACTTCATGGCAAAAATGACAATATCCGATTGGGCGGAGTGGTATGGTACAAGAAGATGCCAGATAACTACTTTGGCGTTGGGTATGATGCAGGTAGGAACACCCCACTCTCGGACTCTACCACCACCTACAACCGAAAATGGATACAGTTCAATTATAAGTTGGTGAAACGTTTTAAGAAATATTGGTTTTGGGGAGGAATACTGGATATCAACAGAACCAACGCTAAAGAGACTAGTGACTACTTCCTCAATGATGAATTTGTACAACGATTTGGGCGTATCAGTAAAAATGCTGGCGTGGGACTCACCATTCAGTATGACAGTCGGGACCTCATTGTCAACGCTTATGAAGGTACTTTTCTAGACCTTAGTTTTACGACCTATGGCAGATTCTTAGGAGGAGTCAACCGATATGAGGTAGTAAGCCTCGACTATCGCCAGTACGAGAAATTAGCGTCGAGAAGAAGTGTATTTGCCTGGCAGCTAAATTTCAGACATACCTTTCGTGATGCACCCTGGCCCGAGCTTTCACAACTTGGCACTCCTTTCGATTTAAGAGGTTATCGCTGGGGCCGATTCCGTGATGAAGCGATGCTATATGGCCTTTTGGAATATCGGCATATGTTTGGTGAACCGTCAGAAAAGTTTAGCTTCAAGAATCGCTCGGGGTTTGTGACTTGGATTGGTGGTGGCAGTGTGGGCTCTAC
>CAZZHO010000041.1:0-29589 GCA_964653795.1 uncultured Roseivirgaceae bacterium
TTTTTAAACATGCCATAGGTATTTATCCTGTGAGTCCCTTCTGCGGGCTTGATGATATCGGGTCGGAAAAGGACTATTACGTCTCTTATGAACTTCCAATCTGCTTTTCTTTTTCCTGACTCCTCAATCCTTTCTTCATAGAGCTCCATTAAGTCGCCTTCAATAGGTGCTCTTAGATTCGGATGGCAATACCACCGAAAGAATTTCAAGAAATACTTCGGAGGTTTACTCATCCTTCAGTGATTCAACAGGGTTTTGTCTTGCAGCTCTGATTGTTTGAGATCCTATGGTGAGCAGCCCTAGAAATAGTAGGGTGAAGGAACCCATTGCAATTGTGCCGAAGCCCAATTCTATTCTATTTGCAAGGTTTTCGAGCCATAAGTTGTTTATGAAATAGCTAAGCGGTGCTGCAATCAGCACTGCTACAAAAAGCAACTTCAAAAAGCTTCTGGATAGCAGTAGTACTATCTTCAATTCTTCCGCTCCCAAGACTTTCCTGATTCCAATTTCTTTTGTCCTTCTCTCAGTAGAGTAGGTGGCCATGCCCAGCATTCCTAAGCATGCTATGAGAATAGCAAGCGTAGAGAGATAGCCGATGATCGATACAATATCAAAAATGAACATATTGGTATTGGCTAATTCATTGGTGAAAAAGTCATACCTAAAAGCATGCTGTGGATCAATGGTATTCCATTTTCTCTCCAACTCAGCCAGTACGGTTTGGGGATTGCCTTCGGTGATTCTTACGTTGAGGAAGTTGAAGTCACTTGGGTCATTTGTAAAGGCCGTTGGTCTTACGTCATCACCGTTGAGCAGCAAGGTGTTGCGGAAATCCTCTACAACTCCCACAATTTTCTTTTCTCCCTGGTTTTCTTCAGTTGCCCACATTTGCCCGATGGCTTCATGCGGGTTTTCGTATCCAAGTTTGCTTAAGGCAGACTCATTGATGACGAAAAACCGATCTGTTTGCCCTGTGGCTGGTAATCCTTCGCCTGCGATTATTTTCACATCGATATTGGTCAGGAACGCCTCATTTACTTTCATATGTAGCAGGGTAATAGGTTCCTCCTTGTTTTCGGGGTTGATAAGGTTGGTGACATCCGTGGTACCCGTTGCAGGGATATACTCACAAGCTGATACCGCTACTACCCCTGGTGTGGATGATAGTTCATTCCTGACGATTTCATAATCGTTACTTTGTAGGGGGATATTGACGATATTCTCCGCATCAAAGCCGTATTCGAAGTTGGCGTAGTGTTGAAACTGCTTGTAGATCACCATAGAGGTCACGATGAATAGAAGCGACACGACGAATTGCGTGATGTTCAAGACCTTTTGCATTCCCCATTTCGATGTGCTGTTCTCCGTGTTCTTGAGTGCTTTTACCGGAAGTTTTTTCGAGAGGAACAACGCTGGATAGATTCCAGCGAAAATGCCTATTAGGCATGTCATCCCCATAAAGACCATCAGCACCAACGGAGTGGATTGCAAGTCGAAATTCAGGTATTGGTTGAACCAAAGATCCATAAAGGCCTCTTTCGTGAAAAAGAGCATCAGCATCGCCAGAAGCAGCGAGAATAGAGCTGTTATCAGTGATTCTGTCAGGAATTGAAAAATCAGGTTTGACCTGGTGGCACCATTCACTTTTCTAACTCCAATTTCTCTCATACGCGTTAGCGCCCGTGCAATTGAGAGATTTGTATAGTTAAGGCAGGCCATTATCATGATGATTAGTGCCAATCCTGAAAGAATGTAGTAGGCCATCATGGGAAGGCGGAACACCGGTTCATTGTTGATTATACCTCCGGGAGTGAGCGATGCCATGTTCTGACTCTTCAGCATATAATCTTCCAGCCCTTCATGCTCCTTGTATTTCCTTGCGGAGAGTTCGGCTAATGCGATATCCAGCTGTTCTTGCTCCACATCCTCTTTAAGTAGCACATAGGTATAAGTAGACCAGTAGGATTCCCACTGTTGAGATATGTCCGGGAACAGAGACTCTTTATATAATAGTGGAAGTGTACTACTTGACGCAAATGCATCAAATTTCAAATGAGACTTGAAAGAACTGTTGTCAATGACTCCAGTGATGGTAAAAACTCCCCAATCAACTGGGGGTTGATCTCCTTCCAGGTCCATGACGCTCAACCCTCTGTCGCTAAACTGCACATGTTTTCCAACAGGGTTTTCGGTGTTGAAAAGCTGGTAAGCTTTAGAAGATGTTATGACAATGGAATTGGGGGCTGATAGTGCCGTGTTTTTGTTCCCCTTGATCAAAGGGAATTCCAGTATTTCAAACAAAGATTCGCTCGCAAAGTAGCCCCTTAGGTCCGTGGTTTTATCATTGTAAGTGGCATCTCCACCGAAACCTCTTCTTAATAAGACGGAGTTTTCGATTATTGGATATTCGTTTTTAAGTGTTTCAGATAGAGGAAAGGGGACTGTTGCATATGGTGTGCTGCCTTTCTCCGGAGTGCCCAATATCCTGTAGATGCGGTCTTTCTTTTTGTGAAATTGATCGTAACCTTTCTGATCAGCTAGCATCAGTATTATCAGCATACAAACTGACATGGCCATTGCCAAACCAAAGATGTTGATGAAAGAAAATGCTTTGTATTTAAGGATATTTCTTATCCCTACTTTGAAGTAATTTTTGAACATACCGTAGGTGTTTATTCTGTGGGTGCCTTCAGCAGGCTTAATGATGTCTTTGCGTAGCAGCAATAGGATATCTCGGATGAATTTCCAGTCTGCCATTCTTTTGCCTGACGCTTGTACTCTTTCTTCGTACAGTTCCATCAAGTCACCCTCGATAGGGGATCGTAGGTCCGGGTGGCAGTACCATCGGAAGAGTTTCAGAGCCCAATATGGTGGCTTCGGACTACTCATCCTTGAGGCACTTTGCAGGGTTGATAGATGCTGCTTTCCAGGTCTCGAAACCTACTGCAGAGCATGCAATGAGAGCGGTAATCAGCCCTCCGAAGATGAAGAACCAAATGTTAAGCTCTATGCTATAGGCAAAGTTTTCAAGCCATTTCCCTAGAACGAAAGCGGATATAGGCACTGCAAAAACCATCGCAATGGTCAGCATTTGAGCTATGTTACCACTCAGCAAAGTGACAATTCTGATCCTGCTGGAACCTAATACTTTTCTTATACCTATCTCTTTGATCCTTCTCTGGGTGATAAACACCGTCATCCCTAGTAAACCAAGACAAGAGATGACGATGGCGATGGAAGCGAACCAAGTGGATAATGTTGCTATCTTTTGCTCTGATTGATAAAGCTTGTTGTATTCATCATCTAGAAAGGTGAATTGGAATGGTAGTCCAGGGTTGAATTTTCTGTAGATATCTTCAAGAGCTCCAAGGGTCTCCCTTACTTTTCCCGCCTCAAGTTTCACTGCGATACTTGTGGCATCTTCGGGTTCGTAGATTAAGAACATGGGAGATATTGGCTCATGCAACGACTGATAGTGAAAGTCTTTTAGGACGCCAATAACTTCCCTGTCTCCTCTAATATTGACGATTTTGCCAACAGGATCTTTAAGGCCCATGGTAGCTATTGCAGTTTCATTGAGGATGATCTTAGTCCCCTCATTAGCAAAGTCTCGTGAAAAAGACCTTCCTTCCTTTAGCTTTAAGCCTACGGTTTTTATGTAGTCATATCCTACCCGGGTAAATTTGAATTGAAGCGGGGGTTTATTGGGTTGCTTATATCCTCCACAGGAGTTGTTGGCCATCGAAATGTCTCCTTCGAGAATTGTGGAACTCTTGACCCCAGGAATAGTGCCGATTTCATTCAAAAAGGGGATTACATTCTCTATTAGACCATCATCCTTGGCGATGGTGATGATATTGTCTCTGTCATAGCCAAGGTTCTTGGATTGAACGTATTCCATTTGCCTGGAAATGGTAAGGACAGAGATAATTAGCAAGATGGAAGCGGTGAATTGAAAAACGATCAATCCTTTTCTTATGAATACTTCGCCACCGGAACTTTTGATCTTTGAACTAAGGGCATTTAATGGCGTCAGACTGGACAGGAAAAGAGCCGGGTATGAGCCTGCTAGTAGAGCAGTAGCGAATGCGCATAAACCTAGTATACTAATAAGTTGCCACTCAAAGTGCAGAGAAAGTTCTTTTCCTGTGACTATGTTGAAGCTGGGTAAAAAGATCAAAAGAAAGATCAACGCCAATACCATAGCTATGGTAACCAGAACACCTGCTTCAAGTAAATATTGGCCAATAATGGCTTTTCTCCTTGTGCCAAAGACCTTCTTAACACCAATTTCCTTAGATCTCCGTGCAGCGACGGCAGTGGATAAATTGATGAAATTGATGCAGGCAATCAGAAGAACGAGAACACCGACCACAGAAAACAGATACACATATGAGATTCTTCCTCCAGAAAGTTGTCCATTCTCATATCGGTTATGTAGGTATCTAGATGGATAAGGTTGGAGATGCATCCGAAATTTCATAGTTGAATTATCACCATAGATCAGCGACATCTTTTGCTGATAAAAGTCCAGCAGCTTTTTTTCGAAAGCTATTCTGTCCTGGTTTTGCTTCAGTTTGATGTAGACATTAGGGTTGTTGCTATCCCATGCTCTGACAGATTGATCTCTCTTTGAAAAGAATCTGGAGTATGCAATAAGGAAGTCATAGCTTTCTGAAGTGTTAAGGTTAGAATTATCAAAAACACCGTTTATAATGTAATCTGCCTCATATTCTGTATCTCCATCTGTATTGTCCACGAGGTGGAGGCTCCTTCCTATTGGATTGGTCTGTGGAAAAAAGTGATCAGCTAATTCTTTTGAAATCACTATGGACTCCCTAGAGTCAAGAACATGGTGCTTATCGCCTTCTATGAGGTTGAAGGAGAAGAGATTGAAATAGTCCTTTCCTGCGAACATGCCTTCCGTTTTTAGTTTTTTCTCCTCGGAGGACAAGACTGCATATGAGAAATCCGCTGTAATTGGAACCGCCATCTCCACTTCAGGTAGCTCTTCTAACATGCTTGGAACTAAATGGATGGAATTTGATTCCACGGTATATGTTCCTGTGGCATCGGAAGTTAACGTTCGCATAACCTGATAGATCTGATCCCCATTGGTATGGAACCTGTTTTTTCCTACTTCATCTTCCAGCCATAAATAGATAAGTAAAAAACAGGTAAGTCCTGCAGAAAGGCCTATAAGGTTGATAAAGAAGGAACTTTTGTAACGATTAAAGTTTCGGAAGATGATGAGTAGGTTGTGCTTGAACATGCCGTAGGTGTTAAAGGTGTAAGTGCCGTCCGAAGGCTTGATAATATCCCTTCGAAATAGGAGCAGAACGTCTATGATAAATTTCCAATCCGCCTTTCTTTTACCTAAAGACTCGACTCTTTCTTCATAGAGTTCCATTAGGTCGCCCTCAATAGGTTTTTGTAGTCTCGGATGACAGTACCATCTGAAGAGTTTGAGGGCCCAATATGGTGGCTTGGGTCTATTCATCTTTGAGGCTATTGACGGGATTCGAAACAGCCACAGTCAGTACTCTACTTCCCACTGTTAGAGCAGCAATAATGATCACGAAAGCTGCTGATAGTATAAAAATGGTTGGTGTTAGACTGATGCGTGAAGCGTAGCTCACCAGCCATTCCTCCATTACTAAATAAGTGATGGGAGTCGCTATTAAAATGGTGAAGAGTATCAGTATGGAAAGCTCTGAGGATAGCAGCTTTATGATCTGAAATACTTTGGCTCCAAGTACTTTTCTGATACCAATTTCCTTAGTTCTCCGAATGGTTGTCCAATAAGTCAAGGAAAATAAACCCAGACTGGACATGAGGATAGCGATGATGGTGAAGAGTAGAAATACTTCGCTGAGATTTTCATCTTCCTGGAATTGCTTTTGATAATATTCTTCCAAAAAGACATAATCAAAAGGGTCCTCAGGAAAGAGTGACTTGAAGGTGGTCTCAGCTTGTTGCAAGATGTGGACATCTTCCCCCGAATATTTCACCAGGATATTGGTCCATTCCCATGGGTCTAGCCAAAATACCATGGGTAGGTAGTCTGATTTGGCTGATGTCTGCTGATAGTCTTCAACTACACCGACTGTGATGGCTTTGATCCCAGACCCGAACTTCACAGCCTTGCCAATTGCCTCCTGAGCACTAGCAAATCCTAGTTTTTTAAATGCAGATTCATTGATGATAACATATTCCTTGCCATTACTAAGTTCCTGGTTGAAATCACCTCCCGCCAGAAAGTTGACTTTTAGTGAGGATAGGTATCCATAATCAACGAACATGGTGGTAAGCCTTTGATATTCTTGTCCGTCTCCTCTGGCTACTGGAGCTGATGATAGGTTGGATTCTCCTGGCAGAAACTGCCCAGATGAGACCTTGAGTACTGAAGCTCTTTGCTTGAGTGCAGCACTAAACACTTCATTGTCCCAGTCTCCGACCATAGGGCCTCTAACGACCAGCATCTTTTCTTTTTCAAAACCAGGCTTCTGGTTTATTACATGTTGGAGTTGAAGAAAAATGATGATGGAGGAAGCAATAAAGATGGCCGACGCAGTAAGCTGTATGGAAACCATCACCTTCCGAACAGTTTGGGCGGTAGCGCCAGACTTCAGTTTACCCTTCAATGCCTTGGTCAGATTTAAAGTGGTTACATACAGGGCTGGAAGAAAAGAGGTAAGAAGATAGCCACCGACTACAGTGAGTGTAATCAGATTCAGGTAATCTGAGTCTTGAATGTTACTTATACCATCGAGTAATGTGTTTTCAGGGAAGGCCAGATCATATACAAAGATCCCTACTGCTACCAGCCCTAAGCTGAATAGATGGATGAGTAGAGACTCCACCAGAAACTGTACAATTAAGTTCGTATGTGAGGCCCCCATTACTTTGCGAATGCCCATTTCCTTAGACCTTACAAATAGTCTGGCGGTAGACTGGTTGATGTAGTTAATCCAGGCAATGATTAGGATTACTATGGAAATGATATGGAGAAACTGGATGTACAGAGCATTTCCTTTTGGCCTCAAGGCGAGCTCTTCCTGCAGGTTAGAATGAAGGTATATGTTTTCAAGTTTAGTAAGACTATATACTCTCTCCACCTCATTTTTCTCATCTATTTCACCCTGAGGCGTCTGTTGATTGATATCCGTCAAAGTGGAAGCGAAATCAGAAATATCTGCTTGATCTTCAAGCTTTAGGTAGCTATGGTATGCCCGAGAAGTCCAGTCTGTCTCTGTTTCTCCTTCATACCACCATTTTGCTGTTTCGAAGGATAATAATATATCAAAATCTAAGTGGCTATTCTTGGGTGGATCTTCAAATACTCCTGTGACTACATAGTCCTTGTATCCATCTATACTGATTGGTTTATTGATTGGTGAAGCCTCGCCAAAATACTTTTTTCTGGCACTTCTGGATATCATCATGGAGCCTCTCTCATTCAATGCTGTGGCCGGGTTTCCTTCTATTACAGAGTAGTTGAAAACCTTGAGGAAGGAAGGATCTACAATTAATACTTTATCTTCTCGAAATATGGCTTGACCAAAGCGGATCACCAGGTCTGGAAAGTGTTGGATTCTAACATATTCCTCTACTCCTGGAATGTTGGATGCAATAAAAGGGGCAATAGTAGGGGGAGTCGTTGCTGAGTAGGCTAGCTGGTTCCCTTTGTGACTTAGCTCATAATCTATTCTATAGATAGACGAGTAGTCCTCGTGAAATTTGTCGAAATTCTGCTGGTAGCCAATATAGGATTGGATCACGATGAATGATCCTGTCCCGATTGCCAGCCCTAAGAGCTTGAAACTACTCAATGAGTTCTTCAGAAAGATATTTCTAAGACCCACCTTGAAGAAGCTGCTGAGGATACCATAGTTGTTAAGCTTACCGCTTCCCTCGAGCGGTCTCATGAGACTTCTTCGAAACAGGAGCATCACATCTTTTCTGAACTTCCGGTCGGCTTGGGCTTTGCCCAATTCCTGAAGTCTCTCTTCATAGAGCTCCATCAAATCACCCTCAATCACCTGGCGAAAGTCTGGATGACAAAACCACCTGAAGAACTTGAGAAAGTATTTCGGAGGCCTATCCATTTTTCAATCTGGCGAATTCGACATCAAGGGAAATAGATGGAATAGCATCCCAAAGTGAGTTGCGAGTCTCTTTCGTATATTCCATAGCCTGTTTACCAGTGGAGGTGATCTTATAGAACCTTTTCGGTCGACCAGCTCGCTCTTGAGTGGCATCCTTATCCTGAGACTTAAGGTAACCTTTGTCTTCTAATCGCCTAAGAGCAGACTGTAGTGCCCCTACACTTACATTTCTTTTCAGTCTATTCTCTATTTCCTTCTTTATCGAAACGCCGTAGGCATTGTCATAAAGGATGGCCACGGTCAACATGACCACCTCTTCAAACTCTCCTAATTGAAACTTCTTCATAAATACGGATTAATTCCTATTTGTAGTATTTACGAAGTAAAGAGGATTTTAGTTATTAATTCCTATTTGTAGTAATATTTTTTTAAAGAAGTGGGTAGCAGCTGCTATTCGTCCTTCAAGGAGTCAATGGGGTTTACAGTGGCTGATCGGTAAGTCTGCAAGCATACGGTCGCAATAGCGATGGAAAACAGGGCTGCTATCGGTAGAAGAAACATCCATGCGTTGAGGCCTACACCATAGCTAAAGTTCTGTAACCATTGCATAGAGAGGTAATAGGCCAGGGGTAAGGCCAACACCGAAGCAATGATGACTTGCATACCCATCTTCCTAACAAATACTTCCAGGATCTGATACACTTTGGCGCCAAGCACCTTTCGTATCCCTACCTCCTTCTTTTTCCGCTCGGCCATAAACATGGATACACCCAATATCCCAAGGCAAGAGATCAGTATGGAAATACCTGTGAAGAGCGAGAAGATCTTACTGAATACAATCTCTTGTGCATACTGCTGTTGGAATTCATCATCCAAAAACCGGTAATCAAAGACTTGATTGGTGTAGGAGCTATTCCAGAGCTTTTCGATTTCAAGAATACCAGCATGAAGTTGATCATAGCTGTTGTAGCTCTTGTCGTCAAGTTGCACAAAGATGAATCCTCTAAAAGGATTAAAGTCCATCATCAAGGGACCGATTTTGTCTTTTAAGTCACTGAAATGATGATCTTCTACCACGCCCATTACTACCATGGGTTTTTCGTGCCTGCTGGAGATCACCTTTTTACCGATGATACTGTCATAGCTATGATAGCCCAATAGTTGGACTGCCGTCTCATTCAGTACTACAGATCTTCGGTTCTTGTGAAAGTTTACACCTCCTTTTGGAAAGTAGTCCCCAGCTAGCAGTTCAATATCCATGGTAGCTAAATAATCTCCTGCAACTCCTATTAAAGTAACCGGTAGTTCTTCTGTACTTCCTTGCATTTTGGTGCTGGTTATTCCATTGCCACCTCTACCCGGAATTGCGGTAGAGGAGAAATGCCCACTTACTTGCGGCAGCGATTCCAAAGACTTTTTGAACGAGTTGAATCGGTGCATTTTTCCATCCCAGATGTCTTTTGAGGGTTTTATTATCAAAGTCTGACCTCCGCTAAAGCCAAGGTTTTGATTCCTCAAATAATCCATTTGGCTGTAGATCAAAGAGAATCCGATGAGTAGGATAGCCGAAATTCCAAACTGTAGGATAAGGAGTGGATTAGCCATGACTTTGTCCTTGCCTGCCACGGGATTGGCATCCTTTAGTAATGACATGGATTTTATTCGGGTCAGAGCAATAGAAGGAAGGGCAGAGGACAGGAAAGAGCCTATAAGGAATAATCCAATGAGTGGTAGGAAGTAGGTAAGGGATAGTTGGTCAAGAGGCTGAATCTGATTTTGAGTAAGTGCTTCAAAGAATGGATAGAAGCTAACAACCATTACGGTGGCTAACACGATAGCTACAACTTGTATTAGGAGTCCTTCGGTTGTGAATTGATAGATCGACTGGTACCGAGTGGATCCATGAATTTTGAGGATGCCCACCTGCTTTGCTCTGGCTAAGGATTTGGCGGCGGAAAGGTTAATGTAATTGACCCAGGTAATGACCAGTATCAACAAACCAACGGTCAGCAGGAGTTTTCTTGTGGTGGTAAGCGGATTTTCCGAAAGTTGCGTCAAGCCTACTTTAAAGGCTCTGTCTTTAGCTATGATTTCTGGTAGTTCGTTGATAGCGCCTGACACCTTTTCTGCAAGTGCGGGAGCATCATCAGCCGACTTCAATAGAAGGTAAGTCCGAAACCCAGGATAGCCCCAATCTTCCTCTGTTTCTGTGGTGTTTTTATAAAGTGATTTGAGCATGCCAAATTGAAAAGACGAATTATGTGGCATATCTTCCAACACACCAGTGATTTTTAGTAGGTACCGCGCTCCCCATGGTTTGGTAACCTGTAATGTCTTACCCATAGGACTTTCATTCCCGAAATACCTTTCTGCAATGGAGGAGGTCAGGACTACCGTATTAGGGTCACTCAAAGCGTTAATAGGGTCTCCTTCCTCAAAGGCCAAAGTGAACATTTGCAGAAAGTCAGGATCTGCCTCAGCTATGTAGTTAGCGTTGAATTTGACCACTTCACCATTTTCTTTTTCATGAATGACCAGTGATTCAATATTGGTGATATAGCGTGTCATGGCTTCTACTTCCGGGTATCCATCTTTTGCCAATGGTCCCATACCGAAGAAGGTGCGCTTTTTTTCTTCCATACTCTGGATGCCGCGAACTTCTGATTGAGATACTTCGAATATCCGATCAGCTTGTTTATGATGATGATCATAAGTCAGGTAAAAGGAGATGTGCTGAAAGAGGATAAAGCAGGTTGTGAAGCCCACTGTCAAACCAATAAGATTGAGAAAGGCGTATTTTTTATTGCGCTGTAAGTATCTCCAGGAGATGAGGAAGTTGTGTTTGAACATACTGTATTGATTGAGTTTCGGCCCAATATTGATGGGCTTGATTATACCAGGACGCAGGAGTTTCAGGACCTCCAGCCATAAATTTATTTTAGCCTTTCTAGTGCCTTCGCTATTATTCGCATTCTCATATCGCTCCAACAAATCACCTTCAATGTCTTCGACATACTCAGGCCGACAAAACCATCTAAAGAATTGGAGAATATGCTTTGGAGGTTTACTCATCTTTCAATGATACTACCGGATTCACCGTTGCTGCCTGATACGATTTAAGCATGGCCAATGAACTACCAAGCAAAAAAGTGATCGCTCCTCCTGATAAAAACATCCACGCGGACATTGGCACTCTATAAGTAAACGAGGAGAGCCACAGATTCATGGTGTAATAGACAATCGGGATCGCTACGAGAAAGCCAAGAAGGATCAATCCTGAGTATTTTTTATTGAACAGCACCAATATTTCGACAATGCTAGCCCCAAGTACTTTTCTGATACCAATTTCCTTGGTCTTTTGGAGTGTAAGGAATGAGATCAAGCCGAAAAGTCCCAAACATCCTATGATGATCACCAGTATGGAAAAGAAGTTGAAGCCTGTGAAGATCAGTTTTTCAATGATGTACTCTTTTTCCATAGAGTCATTTACAAATTGATGTTTGTAAATCTTATTTGGAAACTGTTTTTTCCATAAGTCTTCAATAGCAGCCATTTCTTGGTAGGAATCGATGTTGAATAGTACGTCCCATTGAAATGCATGCCAGTTCATTAGAACAAGAGGAGTTATATCGTGCTGGAGAGATTGGTTGTGAAAATCTTCTACCACACCCACTATTGTAGCTTCTCCTTCATTGATAGCTAATCGCTTTCCGATTGATTCTTCAGGAGTCCATCCTAAGGATGAAGCCAGCTTTCGGTTAATAATGAACTCATCAAACTGAGGTTTATTCTCCAGGAAGTTTCTTCCTGCCAGAAGTGGAATGTCGAACAACTCCAAATAGGCAAGGTCTGTGATTTTCATTTCTGCTGAGAGGCCTTCTCCATCTTGCTGATGTGGCAATCGATATCTGGTGCCAAGAGAGAAATTCTCTACTGCCATCGGTGGACCTGAGGCCACAGATACTTGTTGAATACCGAGGCTTTTCAGCTCGTTTGTGAAGACATCTTTCTTTTCAAAGGTTGGCAACGGCACCGATACTATTTTCTCGGAGGTGAACCCCAGGGATTTGGAGTTGAAATATCGGAGTTGTACGCCAATGATGATGGCGGAGATCACAAACACTTGTACAATAGCAAACTGGAAAAAGGTTAAGCCTTTCCTGAAACTACTTCCTTTTCTATCAGATGCATTTCTACCATTCAATGCTTTGATTGGCTGAAAGGAGGATAATACAATTGAAGGGTAGATCGTAGCCACCAGTGCTATTACGAAGCAGAAGGCTAAGGCTAAAACCAAGTCGCTGATCTCAAGTACTAGTTGCAAATTGATGATGGATAAAAAATCATTGATGTAAGCCAGAGACCAGTATGCCAAGAGAATAGCAACCGAAAACGAGATAAAAGCGATAAGCATATTTTCAAGGACGAACTGGGAAAATATATTGCCCTTTCCTCCGCCAATGGCTTTTCTGATGCCTACTTCTTTTGCCCGTACCGAGGCATTAGCTGTAATGAGATTGGTGAAGTTGATGATGGCTATGATCAAAATAAAGAAAGCCACGACCAGAGAAGTGTTTAGTGTGCTTTTTTGAATCTGGTACCCTTGAGGTGTGGTGCCATACTTCGTTTCGGTATGTATTTCCTTCAGAGGTTGGAGTTGGTAAGAGATCCGTTCATGGTCTTTAGGGTCCAGGTATTTATTCTTCCAACCATTGATTTTAGACACTATGTTTTTGGGCTGGTCTGAATTTTTGAGCACCACAAATGTGGTCCCTTGGTAGTTTCCTCTCCAATTGGACGTAGGATATGGGTTGTGTTTTTTAAAGAACTCATAAGAGACAATCATATTGGCTTTTAGATTGCTGTTCGGACGATGGTCCTTGATTACACCTGTGACTATGAGTTGATCCTTATCGTTAAGCATCAGTATTTTGCCTAACACTGCTGAAGGGTTGTATTGCTCACCAAAACACTTCTTGGCTATTCTCTCTGTAATGATCAGTGAATTCGGCGATTCAAGCGCTTTTTCGGGCTGTCCTACCACCCATTCAAAGTCAAAGACTTGTGGGTAATATTGATCGGCGAATAGGACATGCTGTTCTTCGAAAAGTACTTTTTCATTGAGTTCATTTTGAGCGCTGAAGAGTCGGTTGGTGGGACCAGAAGTTTGTGTGACATTCGCGAAATCTGGGAAGTCATTGCGGAGGGCGGCTGCCAATGGGTAGGCGGTTGTACTCCAAAACAACTCATCATCTGGTAGGATCGTATGTTGGACTACTCGATAAGTCTGATCTGCCTGTTGATGGTGATGGTCGAAGCTGGTTTCGTATCTATAAAAAATCAATGTCAATAGGCAGACTGCTGCTCCCGTTGATAGACCTACAACGTTGATCAGGGAGAATGATTTCTTCCGCAGGATGTTTCTCCATCCAATAGTTAAGTTATGCTTGAACATACCGAAATGATTGAGTTTTTGCCCATGGTGGACGCGTTTTAATAAGCTAGGTCGCATGAGTTTCAATACCTCCAGCCATAAATTTATTTTGGCCCTTTTTATACCATCACTTTTGACGCGCGTCTCGTATCGCTCCAAAAGATCTCCTTCAATGTCATCGACATAATCCGGTCGACAAAACCATCGGAAGAATCGGATGATATGTTTTGGAGGTTTATTCATATTTCAAGGACTCGACAGGATTGGCCTCCACCGCCCTTTTGATGAAGTAGAAGATTGTTCCTAAAGCGAGTATCAGCACCAAACCCACACCTAAAGAAATATTGGTAAATGAGACTTCTGGTGCTTTGTAGAGTTTGCTGGTCCATGCAACGTTGATGAAAACGGCCAGGGGTGTAGCTAGCACTATTGAGGCGACGATTACTGTAAGGAACCCTTTACCCAATCCGAAAATCAGCCCATTGCCACTTGAGCCCAGCACTTTTCGAATACCTATTTCTTTTACTTTCAACTGAAGGTGATGGATGACCATACTGACCTGACCTAGACAAGCGATAATGATGGTAAAGAAGGCCACAATGCCCACAATATTCACGAGCTCTACAAACTCATCATTTATATCAGCGAGGCCATAGGAAAAAGTATCATATTCCATTCTTTGATTGGCCTCAAATTCTTTCCAAACTGATTCGACAATCGCGGCACCTTCATTTGGAGTGACATCCGCCAGCTTTACGTTGATGGTGCTTAAGAAAGCAGGTTCATATTGCATTAGCAATGGACCACTTTCTTTGAAAATGAATTGGTAATCAAAGTCTTTAATTACCCCAATCACTGTTGCCTTTACAGCGGATTCTTCACCCGTTTTGGTTTTAGCGTTTAGCTCGATTCTGCCATCAAGAATATCTTCAGGCTTGTTGTAACCAAGAGCTGTCAACGCTTTTTCATTTATGATCAGGGTGTTTTTTGTATCATCTCCCAGCGAGGAGGAGAAGTTTCGCCCAGCGATTAACTCTAATCCTAGATTGTCAATGGTATAAGGATCTATTGAAACAATTGACGATTGGATATTTTCTTTGGATGTAACTCGATCTATGACTTCCACCTCTTCAAAGAATGAGATGACTGGAACATTCGAAACTGCCGAAACGCCAGCTATTTCTTTTCTTCTTAAAAGCTCGGTCCTAAATGGGGCATAAGGGACGGACTTCCGCATTTGAATATTGAGAATATTTTGATGGTCAAATCCGTAATCATTATTGATAAAAATTTTCGCTTGCTGATAAAGGATGACCGTCGTGATGATGAAAACTATTGAGAAAGCATATTGAAAAAAGACGAGGAACTTTCTAAAGCGGAAGGAATGTCGCTTGCTTGTGTTTTTTAATCCTTTCAATACTTGCAAGGGTCTGAATGATGAAAGGTAGAGTGCCGGATAAAGTCCCGAAATAATACCCAAAACCACTGAGAATATTATGAAGCTCAAATACACATTGAGGTTAGCGTTGAAATCCATGAAAATGGCACCATTGATATCTCTCAATATTTTGAGTTGATTGAATGCCGGTACCATGACCTGCAGAAGAAGGAATGCGATGGTGAGTGATAAGAAGGTAACTATTTGTGCTTCTACTAGAAACTGACCTATGACATGTCTTTTTCCTCCACCAAGTACTTTCCTTACCCCAACCTCCTTAGCCCTTTTCAATCCTTTGGCTATGGCCAGATTCATGTAGTTGAAGCTGGCAGATAGGATTAGTACTATCCCCAAAACACCAAAGAAATAGGCCACAAGAGAGGGAGTGGTGATACCTACTTCATTTCTTACTACCGAGCCAAGATTGATTTGATCCATTCGCTGCAGGTCAAATTGATAAAGTTGCGCTTTTTCTTCATCCAGGTCCATATCCATAGAGCTGATGTAGGCGGAGAGGTTTTCAGAATTGGCGTTGGCTTCTAGCTGGAAATAATTGTAAAAAATTTCTAACCCCATTTCCCAATTTGTCAATGCTTCCTGGTTTTGCTCTTTCCTTTCAAAAGAGGCAATAGGCAATAGTGCATCGAATGCTACATGCGTCTGATATTTTGATAAATCGATGAGCCCGGTAATCTTATAGTTATCCTCTCCAACTTGGACAATCTTGTCAATAGGTGAATCTGTACCAAAGAGCTTCTCTGCCATTTCGATGGATAGCACCAATCCATTTTGTTCTTGTAGCGCTTGCCATCTATTTCCTTCCTCTAAATCAAATTGAAAAAAGGACAGAAAATTGGGAGTGACATAGAGCCCATTGAGGCCGAATTCATTGTCGGCAATGTTGATGGGCTGGCTGAACTTTACTAGGTGCGCTGCCTCTTTCACCCCTCCAACATTCATGGCAATATTTTGACCTAAAGAATGGGGTGAGGTGGCCAATATTTGATCCTTGTTTTCAGCTATGTTGTGATATTTAGTAACAACTCTATACGTGTCCGTAGCAGTAGGATTGTGCTCATCACTTCTTCCTTGGTCGATGATAAAAATCATGATGAGCATGGCTATGGCCATACTGCTGGAGAGACCGAAAATATTGATGGCGGTGAACCCTTTATGCTTGATGAGGTTGCGGAATGCTGACTTTATATAGTTTTTGAACATATCGAATAAATTGAAATTGCGTCTGTCCCTGAGTTGCGTGATGATGCTTAATCTCATCAAAGCCAGGACTTCCTGCAGGAAAAAAATATTAGCTTTTAATGGAGTGTTATTCTGAGCGATTGCCTCGTACCGTTCCAAAAGATCTCCTTCAATGTCATCGACATAATCCGGTCGACAGAACCATCGGAAGAACTGGATGATATGTTTTGGAGGTTTATTCATCTCTTAAAGAATCAACAGGGTTTGCTGCAGAGACCTTAATGGTCCTTACGAGTACTGAGGTGATGGCTATGGTCAGGGCTAACAACGTGGGCCATACAAAAAGAGAAGGAGCCACTTCTATTCTAAATGCATACTGCTCTAGCCATTTCTGTGTCAGAATTACACTAATTGGGATCCCAACGAAAGAAGCCAATCCTACCAGAAGGACTGAGTCTTTTGTGAGCAAAGTAATGAGCTGTAGGATGCTAGCTCCCAATACTTTCCTGATTCCTACCTCTTTGGCTCTGCGAGCAACCGAGAACGTGGTGAGGCCAAACAAACCTAAGCATGTAATTAGGATGGAGAATACACTGAGGAGGGTGAAGATGGTGGTCATCTTTTGGTAGTCTTCAAACTGCTTACCAAAGGCTTGGTCAACAAAAAAGTAGTCAAAGGAATTGTTTGGGAAGTGCTCTCGGTATGAAGCTTCGAGCACCTCGATCTGATGTGCCAGGTCTCCAGGTTTTAATAAAATACTCATGTAGCCACTACCAGGAGGAGCAGGGAAAAGGATGAGAGGGAGGTGTTTTGATTTCAAATCAACCTGGTGAAAATTTTTGATCACGCCTATCACTGTAAACTCTTTCTTTCCAATCTTGCTTCTTTTTCCTATGACCGACCCGGCATCGGATATGCCCCAGGTTGAAAGCGATTCTTCATTCACCATGATAGGGTCAAGATGATCAATTGAGGCGGAAAAATTCTGTCCTGCTACCAGCTCGATATTCATGGTTTTTAGGAAGCCGGAATCTATAGAATACATATAGAAATTATTACCAGCTTTTTCTTGATCGTCAGTTAAGTGGATGTTGGTGCTACTTCCTATTTCGGATGTGGGAAGGCCTGGAACTGCCGTAGAAAATGCGATTGATTCAAATGGTGTCTTTGAAGATAATGTCTTTCTGAATGAATCAAAGCTTTGCATTTGCTTGCCGCTTGGAGCATGGACCACAACGACATGTTCTGTATCCATTCCTAAATCCTTGTGCTGCAAAAAAGAAAGTTGTTTCGTGGCGGTAAGTGTTAGAATCAGTAGAAAAATAGCTATGGAAAACTGGAAGATGACCAATGTCTTTCTAAGTCGGATGCCTCCTTTTGAAGAGGAAAATTTGTTCTTCAAAGCAGCTATAGGCTTTATGGAACTAATCGTGGCTGTAGGAAAAATGCCTGAGAGTAAAATGCTGACAATAAGTGCTGCTACGAATGTGATCCAAAAAGTAGAGGAATCTATGAACTGGAAAGATGGTGGCAGATTTGCAATCGCCTTGAAGCTTTCCACATTCATGAATATGATGAACAAAGCCAGTGCACCCGATAGTACATTGACTATCAATGAGTCAATGAAGAACCTCATCCTCAATTGCCCCTTAGATGATCCAATGACTTTCCTGATCCCTACTTCCTTGGCTCGATCCAGCGCGCGAGCGGTAGTGAGGTTTACATAGTTGACGATCGCAATCAGCGTAACCAATAATCCCACAACCAACAGGAAGTAAACAACCTTAGCTTCACCATTGGGCTCTGTTTCGAAAGATTTGTGGGAGTAGAGGTGAATGTCCTCAATTTTCTGAGCGATTATCCTTTCATTCTTCAAAAGCTCCTCACTTAGGAGCTTGTCATTGAAGGCTGTCAGACTGGAAAGAAACTGACTGTAGCTTTCTTCACGGTCCAGCATCAAATAGGACTTGGTGTCATTGACAATCCATTGGCTTTCTCTCTTAGATATTCGGTCTTTTATAGAGTTGTATGACAGGAGTAAGTCGAACTTTAAATGTGTATTGGCAGGTGGGTCTTTGATCACACCTGTGATGATTGCTGGCCCACAAACAGACATCTCTATTCTCTTTCCAACTACATCGATTGTCCCAAAATACTGCTTAGCTACTGATTCTGTCAGAATCACCTGGTTGGGATCATTCAGCACGGTTTTGCTGTTACCCGAAATAAGGGGGTGGTGGAAAATTTCCAGAAAACTCGGATCGACCGCATAGAGCGAGCTCACACGATAAATTTTATCCTCAACTCGTACTTGAGCTTCAAACATGTCGTACGCTCTAGTGTAGCTGTGTATGGAAGGAAATGATTCCTTCATCATAGGCCCCAGCACATGATAGGTCTCACAATCCTGATCTACGACAGTCTCCCCATCCATGTAATCAGTGGTGATTCGTACTACCTTCCTCGCATTGGGATTGTACTGCTCATAGCTGATTTCAAACTGCACGTAACTTATAATTAGCAATCCCATTACCAACCCGGAAGTCAATCCAATTAGGTTAATACTTGTATAAAGTTTCTCTTTTAGGAGCACTCGCCATGAGGCCTTCAGGTCATTTCTAAACATCATACTTTGCCTTGCAAAGGGTCCATTTACTTTTTTCAACAGGCTTGGTCTGAGCAATTTTATAATCTCGATCAGAAAGGCAATTTTAGCTTTTGTTATACCATGGCTTTTACAACGTTCTTCAAATCGCTCCAATAGGTCTCCCTCGATATCTTCGACATAATCAGATCGGCAGAACCATCGAAAAAATTGGATGATATATTTGGGAGGTTTACTCATCCCTTAGGGATTTGACCGGATTGATACGTGCAACCTTTAGCACTTGCCAGCCGACACTCAACCAGGCGGTAAAAACGATGATCATAATTCCAGTTGTAAACAGCCACCAATCCAGATCAATTCGGAATGCAAAATTCTCTAGCCAGCCTTTTGAGATAAAATAGCCAATGGAAACGCCAATCAAAATGGACACCCCTAGCAGTTTATTGAATCCAGCTAAAAGCAGCTTGGCGATTCCCAGTATGCTCGATCCTAGAATTTTGCGTATCCCTATTTCCTTAGAGCGACGCTCAGCCGTGAACATGGCTAATCCAAATAAACCAAGGCAGGAAATGATGATGGCGATGCCCGCAAAGTACCTCGAAAGTGACGCCACCACTTTTTCAGACTCATAAAGGCTGTTGAAGTCCTCTTCGATGAATTGATACTCGAAGTTGGGTGTACCGGAGAATTTCTTATAAAAATCCTCTATGCGGCTCATGGTTTGCATCGTATTAGAGTTGTCCAACCGCACGATGATGTAAGCCATATAATCTGGCGGTAGCATGTGAAAGAACATGGGGCCTATTGGTTGATAATAGGAGCTGAAGTGGAAGTCTTTCACCACACCTACTATGGTCAATTCATTCCCCCACATTCTCACCTTGGTGCCGACAGGTTCTGATAGTTCCATGTGTTTAGCGGCCTTTTCATTGATTACAATTTGAGGCTTATTGAAATCTCTGGAAAGAGACTTACCTGCCACCAACTCCAAGCCTAGCGTCTCGATGAAATCATAATGGACGATGTATCGCTTGAGGTTGGTATTGGCCCCTTCACTGCCAGGCCAGCTAAAATCTTGAGTCCCCGGAGGATTGTACAGGCTGTTGATGTGAGCAGAAGCGTTTTCCACCCCCGGGATGTTCTTCATTTCCTGTAGGAACGTCTCAAAATTCTGGGAAATATTAGCTGTGTTCCTGATCCGAACAAGGTTGTTTCTATCGTAACCCAGGTTTTTGTTTTGGATGAATTCGATTTGCTCGAACACCACAAATACAGCGATGATCAGGATAATGGAAATAGAGAATTGGAAAATAACGAGACCTTTTCTAATCCATGATTCTCCTTTTAATTCACTTAGTTTTCCCTTCAATACCACAACAGGCTTAAAGGAAGATAGGTAGAACGCTGGATAGCTTCCAGCGAGTATGCCAGTGATGAGAGCGACGGAAATTCCGGACAATATCAAATTCAAATCCGTACTCAACTTCATGGTCTTTTCGGTGATCTGATTGAAGTCTGGCAGTACAAGTCCGACAAGCAGAACGGATATAACTAAAGAGATTAGTGCGAGGGTTACAGCTTCTCCGATGTATTGCGTGATCAGGAAGGCTCTGGGTACTCCAAATGATTTTTTCACACCTACTTCCTTCATTCTACGTGAGGCTCTGGCAGTAGATAAGTTCATGAAGTTTACACAGGCAATAGACAGTATGAAAATGGCTATGATGGAGAATAAATGCACATATTCGATTCTGCCACCGGCAGGTACACCATTTTCAAAATTGCCATGTAAGTATTGGTCTGAATACTTCTGCAAGAACAATTCAATACTTGAATCTTCAACACGATCTTTTAAGAAATTCTGGATTTTCGAATCCACTTCCGCTTTACTGCTGTTTTCGTTGAGCAATACATAGGCTACAGATGTGGGATTGATAAGATCCCTTCCGTTTGTATCTATATACCTTTCAAATGGTATCAACATATCAAAACGATCTGTAGAATTGGAAGGTATTGGCGAGAACACTCCTGAGATGATGGAGGTACCTTGATTCCCAATCATTTCCCAGCCGATACTTTTTCCGATAACGTCTTTTGTTCCAAACAGGGAAAGTGCCAGGGCTTCAGAAATAACAATCGCATCTCGGCTTTTGAGTACCACGTTAGGGTCGCCCTGCGTTAGATCGTATGAGAACATGTTGAAGAAGTCTTTTCCTACAAACCGTCCAATCTGCACCAGTTTTTTGTCGTTAGCTTCCAACTTAAAGTCCAGGCCCCACGCTCTGTCGGTAGCACCTACTACATATTGCAAGTCTGGTATATCCGACCTCAATTCTTCGGCTAGGCCTGTCGGCATCCCATTCCATGTAGAAATGTTGCCATTGTTGCTGTAATTGCCCATGATCTGATACAATCGGTCATCCTTGGCGTGGAACTTATCGATACTGAGTTCATCTGTAACCCACATGTAAATCAGAAGTACCGCTGCCATTCCGCTCGAAAGGCCAATCAAATTGATTAGAAAAGAGCTTTTATAGCGATTGAAGCTCCTTAGCGCAATGAGAAGATTGTGTCTGAACATACCTAGAATTTTGAGTTTTTGTATCCTTTTTGATTCTTTGATGATCCCTGGTCGAAGCAGTTTGAGTACTTCAAAAAAGAGATTGATTTTAGCTGTTGTTATTCCTTTGTTTTGAGATTGTTTCTCATATCTCTCCAATAGATCTCCCTCGATATCATCGACATATTCCACACGGCAAAACCACCTGAAGAAGTTGATAATATGTTTCGGAGGTTTATTCATCCCGTAATGATTCAACTGGGTTGGCGGTTGCGGAGCGAATAGTTCTTTGGCTCACGGTGATAATGGCCACCAACAATAGGATGATTGCGGGAACCATGAAAACATCAAAGCCTAGAGGTATCCGGTGAGCGAAGCTATCCAGCCAGTTTTGACCACCAATCCAGATTAAGGGCATACCCACAAGAATGGCTATGACTATTAACTTCAAATAGTCTTTGGAGAGTAGGAACACAATACTGTCAACACCGGCCCCTAATACTTTTCGAATGCCTATTTCCTTGATTTTTAGATTCACGGAATACGATACCAGGGCGAAAAGACCTACACATCCTATGAAAATGGCAAGGGCGGAGAAGAAGAAGAACAGCTTTGCGAATTGCTGCTCGCTCTTGTATTGCTGATTGAAAGACTCATCGGCAAAAGAATACTCGAAGGGATTTCCTGGGAAAGATGATTTGAAGCCTTCCTCAATGAACTCAATGCTTTGAGCAATATCTGTGGTATTTAGCCTGATGGAGATGTTCTCGGTCATCCTTCCTTCGTAAAGCGAGAGGATATAGCCCACATGATCCTCATGAAGAGAGTGCCAGTGGAAATCCTTTACTACCCCAACAATGGTCTTGAATTTTTCATCATCATCTTCATATAGCTTCTGGTTAATGGCCGCCTCCGGAGACTCGAAACCATACAATTTCATGGCTGACTCATTGAGGATGATCATACTTTCGTCAGGCATTTTCCCGTCAAATGCACTTCCAGCCAGGAATTCCAAGCCATAAGTCTCTTCAAAATTCCGTGTTACATAGAATCCTCTGCAATGTGGAGCTTCACTTGGAGATGTATTGAGGTCTCTCCTCTTACCACCTGTCCAGAAATTTCCCGGCGTAAAGACCGATCCGGCTACGGATTGGATGGTGCTGTGTTTTGCCATTTCCTGCTGAAAAACAGCAAATCGCTGCATACCGATCTCATTACTCGGGATTACTCTGGGGCCATTGATAAGCAAGATTTTCTCAAAGTCCGTAGTGAGTTCCTGGTTTTTCATGAAGGTCACCTGCTTGTAAATCAGATAGGTGGATGAAATAAGTAACAGCGAGGTGAGGAACTGGAAAACGATCAAACTCCTTCTAAGTCCCAGGCTTCCAGGAGCTGTGATCTGGTTTTTCAGTGCTTTGATTGGCTTGAAGTTGGATAATACGAAGGCTGGATAGACGCCTGCCAGTAGAGCTCCGAATAATACGAGTCCTACAAATACTGCCCAGAATTCAGGGATTCTGAGTAAAGTCATTTGTAGGTCTTTTTCTATGTAGCTATTTAGCACTGGTAGCAGTAAAAAAGCTATTCCAATGGCTAGCATTGCTGCGAAACCATTAACTATTACAGACTCCAATATGAACTGACCAATTAATTGCTTTCTGTAGGCCCCCATAGTCTTGCGGATGCCTACTTCCTTCGCTCTTTTCATCGATTGTGAAATGGCGAGGTTGATGTAATTGATCCAGGCAATGAAGACAATCAAGATTGAAATAATGGAGAAAACAATGATGTTCTGCATACTTCCGGTCTCATTGAAGTGACCGGGATAAGAAAAATCGCCAGATCCTAAGTAAACATCTGAAATGGGCTGGAGAATGACCTTTTTCTGGATATTCTCTCCCTGTGTATTTCTTTCAATAAGCGCGTCAAGTTTCTGGATAATTAAGGCAGGATCAGCCTTTTCATCTAGCGTAAGGTAGGTCACTACTTGGAAGCCTGTCCAATCTCCGTTTTTCTTGACAGCACCTCCCCAGCCGTGATTGATATAGTTGTCCATCGGCATTAGAAAACCAAACTGTAAATGGCTGTTGAGCGGAGGTGTGGCTACTACACCCGAGACGGTGTAATTACCAGGGGAAGGTGGGCCGCTGATGGTAATAGTTTTACCGATTGGGTCGCTTTCTCCAAAGTATTTTTGGGCAGTTTCCTCAGTGATAACAATATTGTATCGGTCGTTGAAGAATGATGCTTTATTGCCTTCTAAAACTGATAAATCGAATACATCGAAGAAGGAAGCATCCACGAAAAAGAGATCATTGATCTGCTCATAGTAGGCAGTTTGAGTAGCTGGATTAGTGACGGTAGCAATACGGTTGACACGTTCCTTTCTGACAGTATTTATGACTTCTGGTATTTCATTCACTGCTGCCAGACCAAATCCATATCCGAGGCCATCAGGATATGTTTCTTCAGTATTGCTATTGCTCTCTTTGAATACTACCCTGTAAGTATTTTCATGGTTTGCATGAAGTGTATCAAAGGTCATCTGGAAATGAATGTATTGGAATATCACCAGAAAAACGCCCATTCCTACAGCTAGCCCCAATATGTTCACCAATGCGTGGGATTTGTCCCTGAGCAGGGACCTGTATCCTGTTTTTAGATTGTGTTGAAGCATACTATATCGTCTAATTTTTTTTAACCTGGAAAAGGGCTTGATCAATGAAGGTCGAATGAGTTTCAATACCTCTAAACCAAGGGTGATTTTAGCCTTTGTTATTCCATTTTTTTCTACTTCATTTTCATACCTCTCCAGTAGATCACCTTCGATATCGTCTACATAGTCTTCTCTACAAAACCATCTGAAAAACCTTATGATCAAATGATCATTCATCTCGAAGGGCTTTCACCGGATTTGCAATTGAGACTTTATATGTTTTTAAGAATACCGAAGCTGCTGCTACAAATACTACTGTTATGCATGGTAGGATAAACAGCCATATCGAAGTATCCATGGCGTTCGCAAATCCATCTAGCCATGTGTCAATGACATAATAGGTCACCGGTAGTGCGAAAATGAGACTGATTCCCACCAATCCCAGAAAGCTTCTGGATATGAGGAAGATCAACTGCGCTACACTCGCGCCCAATACCTTTCTTACTCCTATTTCTTTTGCTCTTTTTGTCGCGGTGAAACTAGCTAAGCCGAATAGCCCCAGGCAGGAGATGATGATGGCGAAAATGGTGAGTACCGTGAATACCTGTTGGAACTGAGCATCCTGTTGAAATTGGTTATCAAATTTTGTATCCAAAAAGAATGCATCAAAGGGATTATTCGGGAATGTTCTTTCATATACGCTCTCCAAGGCAGCCATCTGTTCTTTTGGAGTGCCAGAAGTGGCTTTTACACTGAATAGACTCCATGAACCTGGGTGGTAAATGAAAATAATCGGAATATGTGGCTCTTTAGGGCTGAATTGGTGAAAGTCCTTCACGATTCCGGCAATTCTAGGTGTGTTGCCCCACAGTTTGATCTCTTCACCCAATGCTTCTTCAGGAGATGCATAGCCCCACACTTTTAGTGCTTGCTCATTGACAAGCACCTTGTCAAAAAGCTTTCCAGGTCCCATTTTGTCTCCTGCTTCCATCTCCATTTCCATAGTTTCAATGAAATCCTCGTCTATTGAATAGATATAGAAGTTGTTGTTTCTTTCTTCAGTGGCAGAAACTGGATTGATGCCTGTGGTGGTGCCCATTTGGTGAGAAGGCATACCAGGCACACAACTAGAGACACCTGCTGTGGTGAAAAGTGAGTGACTCAAAATTTCGCCCTTAAAGGCTTCCATCCCTTCTTTAGTAAAGTTTTGCTTTGGTGTAGCAGTCACTAATACCCTATCAGTGTCCAACCCTAGATCCATATCTCGCATATAATCCAGTTGCCAGTTAGCAGCTAGGGTCTGAACCAAAAGGAAAGTCGTAATGGAGAATTGGACAATGACTAAGCCTTTTCTCAAAGCCACCCCGGAAGTAGAATTGGTGTATTTCCCTTTGAGGGCAGTTATTGGCTTGAAGGAGGATAAAACCAAAGCAGGTAAAAGACCTGATATCAAACTGTTAGCGACCAACAGGCCTCCCAACAAGGCCCAAAAGAAAGTGTCATTCAAAAACTGAAAGTTGTCATGTAGCTGGGCAATTTGCTTGAACTGCGGAAGGAATATGGACATCAGCGCCACTGCAATGGCTCCGGCCGTGATGTTGATTAAAAAGGACTCAGCCAGGAATTGGTTTCTCAATTGCGTTTTAGTAGAACCAAGTACTTTACGAATCCCGACTTCTTTCGCTCTATCCAGCGCTTTGGAAGTGGAGAGGTTGATGTAGTTCACCAAGGCGATAATAATGACCAGAATGGCCACTCCGAGTAAGAACATCACAGAGTTGTAATCGCCATTTGTTTCGGGCTCAAAAGATTTATGAGAGAAGAGGTGAATGTCCTTCATAGGTTGGGCAATGGCTCTTTCTTCTTCTAGCAATTCGAGACTATGTAATTCTTCATTGAAAGCGACCAGATTAGCTTGGAATTTGCCAAAGTCAGTATTCTCATGTAGCAGTAAATAAGCGAAGGTGTTATTACCTCCCCAGTTATCATCTTTTTCACCATAAGCGGCTTTCATGGTTTCGAATGAGATGAGCATATTAAACTTTAGGTGCGTATTGGCAGGAGAATCCTCAATAACCCCAACTACTTTGAATGGTGCTTCTACATCAGATAGTCTTAGTGTTTTTCCTACTACATCTTCTTCACCATATAATCTTTTGGCCTGGGAGACAGTTAACACTGCTTCATAAGGGGCCTGAAAGGCGGTTGTCACATCACCGTGAATAAATGGATAATTGAACATCGAGAAGAAAGAGGGGTCTGCAGCATACATTTTTGACTCAGCTATGAATCTGTCCTCGATCTGAATGTTGAGTTCGTCAATGTGGTAAGTGCGGGCATAATCCACTACCTCAGAAAATTCATCTTTCATTTTAGGGGCGAGGGGAGGGTAGGTCTCACAATCCTGATCCACCACAGTCTCTCCATCCATGTAATCAATGGTGATACGAGCGATATTTTCAGCCATTGGATTGTAGTCTTCATAGCTAAATTCAAACCTCACGTATTGGATCATCAATAGCGCAATGGCCAAGCCACTAGAGAGTCCGAGCAGGTTGATCAAAGTATAAAGTCGCTCTCTTTTTAGAAATCGAAAGGAGGTTTTGATATCGTTTTTGAACATTCCCATTGCAGTAAGTTTTTGAGTTTTGACAAGAGGTCTTACCAGACCAGGTTTTATGAGTTTGAGTATTTCTTTGAAGAATAAAAGCTTCTTATAAGTCTTGGATTTTCCTTCATATGTTTCCCATCGTTCGTGAAGATCTCCCTCTATATGCTCTGATAACTCCGGATGGCAAAACCATCTAAAGAATTGGAGCAGTAGTCCGGGAGGTTGTTGATATTGATCTTCATCAAGCATTGAATTGGAAGACATATTCTGGGATGGCATTCCACAGACCTAGTCGTTGTTCTTTCGTTTGTTGTAGAACATTCTTTCCAAGTTGTGTCAATTCGTAGAAGCGCTTTCGTTTGCCACCTCTGACCTTTGTTGCCTCGCCAAGGCGAGATTCTAAAAAGCCTTTCTTTTCCAATCGGATCAGTACCGTTTGCAGCGAGCCAATACTCACTTTGCGTTTTAGTCTGCTTTCGATTTCCTCCACAATGGCAAAGCCGTAAGCATCTTCGGCTAAGATGGCGACCGTCAACATCACGATCTCCTCAAATTCACCTAATTGATTTTTGCCCATTTTCCTTTATACCTTAATTGTAGTTTTTATATGACGCGCAATTTTATGAAAGGTTTCCAATTTTTACCTTAATTGTAGTAATTATTTTAATAGATCGGCTTTACAGGCTTGGAATGGGGATTTATCAAGGGATGTCAAAAGATGTCACAGGATCAAACAAACCATTGAGAATTGAGTCTTAATACCAAATTCAATCTACTGGTCATGAAATCAAAAGTCAAAAACCTTACTCTTTTACTCAGTCTGTTCATAGCTCATTTGGGCTACAGCCAACCTACAAATGAAGTAACCTTTAGGGTGAAATTTGATGATGTTAAGTCAATCAAAAACCCAGGAGTTAGAGGAAACCAGGCCCCTTTGACTTGGGAGAAATCATTCACTCTGACCGATGAAGATAATGATGGAGTTTATGAGGCTACTGTAGTTTTTCCGGGTGATGTCGATGAATTAGAATACAAGTTTGTTCATGGTAATAAAACGCAATGGGAGCTTTCCAGTGGTAATCGTGTCCTAACAATTACTGAGTCTTTCACGACTACAGTGAAAACTTGGAATACCCCAGATGCAGTAGATGTATTAGGTTTAAAACCATTAACGCCACAGCAATTATTGCAGGATTTTGACATAGCAAGGAAAACTTTGGAGACTGCTCACCCCGGTCTTTACAGATACCATACAAAAGAAGAGATGGATGAAATATTTCGTGCGTTTAGAGATAGGTTTTCCAAAGAAATGACCCATGATCAGGCTTATGTTGCTTTTTCACAATTGTTAGCGAGGATTCAATGCAGCCACACATTTGCCAATTATCACAATCAATCACCTCTTATTAAGCAAGCAGTTATTGATTTGCCAAACAAGCTTCCTTTTACGCATTTATGGCTTGAAGGTGATATGGTCATCACCAATTCTGTAGACTTCTTAGATGGTTCCAAAGTGATCTCTATTAATGGCCAATCTGTGGGTGAGATTGAGGAAGCACTTTTGCCTATTTTGAGAAGAGATGGCAACAACCAATCTAAAAGCTTAGCGGAATTAACAGTAACAGGCTCGTATCAGTATGAGACTTTTGATGTGTACTTTCCTTTACTTTTTCCACCTGTTGAAGGCGAATTCATTGTCAAAGTCCTACAGCCGGACCTGACAGAAAAAGAATTGTCTGTAGAAGCAATTTCCAGGAAAGAACGTATCCGTGCTTTGAACGAAAACGGTAGTGCCTTACCTATAAATGATGACGGACTTTGGAGTTTTGATATTATGGAAAATGGCATTGGATATCTAAAATTGGGAACCTTTGATGACTTTGGTTTTTCCTTTGAATGGAAGGATTTTCTTTCTGAAACTTTTAAGCAAATAAGGAAAGAAGGTGTTGATAAGCTGATTTTAGATATTAGGTGGAATGAAGGAGGACATGATGAAATAATTGGATATCTGGCTGGTTTCCTGGGAAAGAAGAATATGCAACTAGTTCGACGTGAGGACCATTTAGCTTTTGATAAAATCCCTGAAGAACTACGTCCTTATATGAGTACATGGAGTCCTCGGTTTTACGATTTGAGTTCGGAAGTGCAATCAACCTCAGAAGGCTATTTTATTTGGAAAGACCAAGAGGAGGATAAAGTACCATTACTTCCTAGAAGGTTCGAGGGAGAAGTCTATCTTTTGACCAATGGGGCCAATAGTTCTGCCTCCTTCTTTTTGGCCGAGGCTGCTAAGGAAAACAAATTGGCTACTCTAATAGGTGAGGAGACAGGGGGGAATCGAAAGGGCATTAACGGTGGTATGATGTTCTTTGTACATCTACCCAACAGCAAGATCCATTTCGATATACCTGTTATTGGGATGTTCTCTGAGGAGTTGCCAGATGAGGGAATCGTTCCTGATTATCTGGTAAAAACCAATGCCGAGAGCATAGCGAATGGGATAGACCCTGCGCTGCAAAAGGCACTATCCCTGGCTATGGAAAATTGATTTAAGAAGTCAAGAAAGAATCAAGTCTCTCGAATACACAGCCCCATCCATTGTAAATGCCCATTTTTTCTTGCTCAATGCGATATGCTTCACTCGAGTGGATAACCTTAAAAGTGAATTGGGTCTCCTCTCCATGCTCTTCGAAGAGCATCTGAAGTTCCACTCCTTGGGTCATGGGTTTGAAGTCAGCGGAGGTGAGGATTCTTTCGAATTCTACTATTTCTTTATAGGTGCCTTCCGATAGAAATTCATTGCCATCTGGCATTAGCATGCTGTATTTCCAACTGCCACCAACCTGAAAGTCATGGGCCAACACCGTTGTTTCCATGCTAGGAGGTCCCCACCATTGACTGATATGTTGAGGGTTGGTCCATGCTTCCCATACCAGCTTGATTGGCGCTTTAAAAGTTCTTTCCATGGTGACTA
>CAZZHO010000042.1:0-29375 GCA_964653795.1 uncultured Roseivirgaceae bacterium
AACCTTCACCTCCATTTTCTTATTGACGAAAACATCAAAGTCTCTGATAGGCTTCACGTCGATTTGTGAACCAGGAAGGAAAGCTTCCACACCATAGATGTCTACAATCAGACCACCTTTGGTTCTTCTCTTCACCATACCATCGATTACCAAATCCTCTTCGTAACCTTTTTGGATGTTTTCCCAAGCTTTTACGATTTTGGCTTTTCTTCTGGAAAGGATAAGCTGTCCGTTAGCATTTTCCTGCTCTTCCAAATAAACCTGTACTTCATCGCCAGCCTTCAACTCACCATCAAAATCTCTGAATTCTGAAAGTGGTACAAGACCATCAGATTTGAAGCCAATATTGACAATCACGTCTTTGTCAGTAACACCAACAACAGTTCCCGTGATTACTTCTTTTTCTGTTACTTCTGTAAGCGTGGAAGTGTATAGATCTTCCATCTCTTTTCGCTCAGCATCAGAATAGTTGAATCCAAAACCGTCATCATCATCCATAGACCAATCTTCGATCTCAGGTTTGTCTTCTTTCGGTTTTTTCTCAGCCTTTTCATTTTTCTCTTCCTTAGCAGGAGCGGCTTTTTCTTCAGCTACTGGAGCTTCCTCTTTTGCGGCGGGAGCTTCTTCAGCCGGAGCCTCCTCAGTGGGTGCTTCAGTTTCTTCAGTGGCTACTGGAGCTTCTTCTTTCACTTCTTCAGTGGCAGTAGGCTCGCTTGTTTCTTGAGTTTCAGTTTCTTGATTTTCAGCTACTTCCTGAACCTCTTCTTTTTCTTTCTCAGCCATAATGTATTATGAGCGATCCTTTTATACGCCATCTAAACCGGATCAATTTTAGATGGATTTGTTTTAACAAAACCCTCGTTAGAAGGTGGTCCTTTTTGAACCGAGGCGCAAATTTAGAAACTTAACTGCAATTAGAGACTATAGAGTGCATTTAAAAATGTAATCTTAAATGGGTTAGATTAGCCAAAAACTGAACCTATGCGTGCTTTTTCTCTACTACTCCTGACCATTCTTTTTGTAGTATCCTGTCAAACTGAGAATCCTGCGGACCTGATTCTTTTAAATGGAAAGGTTTACACGGTAAATGACGCCAATCAAGTAGTAGAAGGTGTGGCGGTTAAAGACGGAAAAATCTTTGCGGTCGGTACATCAGAAGAGATATCCAAATTTCAAGGAGAAGCGACTAAGATTATTGATCTGGAAGGCAAAGCGGCCTATCCCGGATTTGTGGAAGGACATGCACATATCATGGGTGTGGGTCAGAACATCCTCAATATTGATTTAAGAGAAACCAAAAGTTATCAAGAATTGATAGACGCTGTAGCGGAGAAAGCAAAAGACACACCCGAAGGAGAATGGATTGTGGGGCGAGGATGGCACCAGGATAAATGGGGAGAAGGTCCGGAAGACATGATCAAAGGTTTTCCTACGCATGACCTATTGAGTGAGGCAGTGCCTAACAACCCTGTTTGGCTCAAGCACGCCAGTGGTCATGCAGGTCTGGCCAACGCCAAAGCGATGGAAGTTGCAGGTATAGATGGCAATACACCTGATCCTGATGGTGGTGAGATTTTCAGGGGATTGAATGGTAGCCCTACTGGATTGTTCAATGAAACAGCACAGGGCAATATCGTTTCAGTTATTCCTGCTGAATCTAAAAGTAGGAGAGAGCAAGTATTGAAGTTGGCCATTGAGCATTGCCACGAGCATGGTATTACCAGCTTTCATCAGGCTGGGTCACCAACCAATGATGTCAATCTATATAAGGAGTTTAAGGAAAGAGGTGACCTAAAAGTCAGGTTGCATGTGATGTTGAGCGGGAGAGACGAGCCCCTTTTGAAAGAATACTTTGAAAATGGTCCTGTCATCGATACAACTGATCAGATTCTGAATATCCGCGCAGTAAAACTGTACTCTGATGGGGCATTGGGTTCCAGAGGGGCATGGTTACTTGAGGAATACAGCGATGCGCCGGGAGTATTTGGGCACAATGTTACGCCCATGGAAGTGATAGAAGATGTAACCATGAGGGCGACGGAGGCTGGTTTCCAGGTTTGTACACATGCGATTGGTGATCGTGGCAACAGAGAAGTGTTGGATATCTACGAAAAAGCACTTCAGACCTACCCAGAAATGGCCAAAGACCACCGGTTCAGGGTTGAACATGCCCAACATATTAATGGATTAGATATTCCAAGATTTGCGGAGTTAGGTGTATTGCCTGCTATGCAAGCTATCCATATGTCTTCGGATCGGCCTTGGGCGATTTTCAGATTAGGCAGAGATAGAATAGTGGAAGGAGCTTATGTCTGGCAAAAGCTATTGCAGTCTGGTATTCCGATCGTGAACGGAACGGATGCGCCTGTGGAGCCTATCAGCCCATTTGCATCTTTATACGCTTCTGTTACTAGAAAAACCTTGGCAGGAACTCCTGCAGCCGGTTATGAGCCGGAACAGAAGATGTCAAGAGAGGAGGCACTCAGATCCTATACAATCGACGCAGCCTATGGCGCTTTCCAGGAGGATGTCGTTGGTTCACTGGAAGTCGGGAAGTACGCAGATATTGTTGTTCTTAGTAAAGACATTATGGAAGTTCCGGAGAATGAGATTTTAGAAGCACAGGCGATGATGACCATTTTTCAGGGAGAGGTCGTTTTTGAAAGACCATAACCAATTAAGTATTGCTGATTCATCAAAACATTTCGCTACAACCTTACAATACTTTCGGACTGGACGTGCTGGCCAGCTACGTGGCCATCATCACCCAGGAGGAAGAAATAGAAGAGGTCTATGCTGACGGGAAAATGAAGCCCCTTCCAAAGTTGACCCTTGGAGGGGGAAGCAACCTTTTATTTACTGGTAACCAGCGAAAGGTATTCCTGAAGATGGAAATAGATGGAATAGAAGTGATCGAGGAACATAGCGATCACGTCATTCTGGAAGTGGGGGCTGGTGTTATTTGGCATCAACTAGTGTTATGGTGTATAGAGCATAACCTGGGAGGCATTGAGAACCTCTCACTTATACCAGGTACAGTTGGCGCTGCACCTATTCAAAACATTGGGGCATATGGCGTAGAGTTGAAAGATGTATTCTACTCATTGGACGCCATCAATGGAAAAACAGGAGATAAGCGTACTTTCTATTTGGATGATTGCCAATTTGGATATCGATACAGCATCTTCAAGGGATCGCTCAAGGATAAGTTTATCATCACCAAAGTGAGGTTCCGGCTTACGAAGAAGCAACATCAGTTCAATGTGGACTATGGTAATTTGAAAAGCACTCTGGAGCAGGAGGGGGTGGATGAACTGACACTAGCGGCAATTAGCAATGCCGTCATCGACATTCGCCAGAGTAAGCTGCCTGACCCGCTGGATATTGGTAATGCTGGTAGCTTTTTTAAAAATCCATTGGTAGAAACACCGCTGAAAGAGGCTTTAGTTGAAATCTATTCGGACATGCCAAGTTTTACAATAGATAAGGATTGGTGCAAGATTCCAGCAGCCTGGTTGATTGATCAATGCGGTTGGAAGGGAAAGCGACGTGGAGATATTGGTGTTCATGAAAAACAGCCACTTGTACTGGTCAATTACGGTGGAGGACTTGGGAAAGAGCTGGTGAAACTTTCTAAGGATATTCAGCAATCCGTCAGTCAAACCTTTGGGATTGATCTGGAGCCAGAGGTAAATATTCTCTGACCGTATTTTTATACCACCATTCCTTCCAAAATTTCTATCTTAACAAGATGAAGTTTCTATCATCAACCTTATTGATATTTCTACTTGCAGCCTGTAGTCAGGAGGCTCCTCAGCGGTCCTGGAAATCCATCGAAAAGGACCTTCAGAGCCAGCTAATCACCACAAAAGACACTGCTACTATTTCAATTCCGGCAGGTCACTTCATGTTCACCAAGAGTTTGTCGGTTGACGGTAAGAGCCATTTGATCATTGAAGGCGCCGGAGTAGAAGAGACGGTACTGTCATTTCAAATGCAAACTGAAGGAGCGGAAGGCTTGAAAGTGAGCAATTGCAAAGAGATCACACTTCGAAACTTCACCATTGAAGATGCAAAGGGTGACAACATCAAAGTGACTGATACAGATGGTATTACCCTTGAAGGAATCAAGTCTCATTGGACAGGAGAACCTAGTGAAGAGAATGGAGCATATGCTTTTTATCCTGTTTTAAGTAAGCGGGTGCTGATCCAAAATTGCATTGCAGCTGGTGCTTCAGACGCGGGTATTTATGTCGGGCAATCTGACAGTGTGATCATTCGGAATAACATCGCTTACCATAATGTGGCAGGTATTGAAAGTGAAAACTCGAAGTGGGTGGAGATATATGAGAATGAAGCTTACAATAACACCGGCGGTATTTTGGTATTTGACTTACCTGGTTTAACTCAGTTTGGACATACCACTCGGGTTTATAAGAACATCATGGAACAGAATAATTATCGAAACTTTGCTCCTGAAGGCAATATTGTGGCGACGGTTCCTCCCGGTACTGGCATGATGCTGTTGGCCACCAGAAACATTGAGATATTCAATAATCAGTTTCTGGATAATAGAACAGCAGGTCTTGCGATCGCCAGCTATGATTTAGTGGAAGCCATCGGTGGAGGTGAAGGGACTCAGCTGGAAGAAAATATTCAGACAGCTCAAGCGGATAATCTTTATGATCCTTATCCCGGGAACATCTATATACATCACAATGAGTTTGCCAATAAGTTTTGGTTCCCGACCATGAAAAATGATTTTGGATTGCTCTTTCTCATGAAGTTTCCATTTTCGACACCAGATGTGGTCTGGGACGGTATTGCCCCCAATCGCGAACAGTTTACCCTTTGCCTGGAAGAGAATGGTGAACTGGACTTTGGAGATCTGGATGCAGCCAATGATTTTGAGTCTCTTACTTCGGATTGGTCTTCGTTCGCTTGTGAGGGTGAAACAGTAGATCCAATTTTTGCTTCTCTCTGATGTATAGGGGCTTACTTCTTCTGGTGTTCTTGATGGCCTGCACTCAGCAGCCTAAGGCGCCCCTGGTGCTAGAGGAAGTATCATTGGGAAGTAGCGACGAAATCGCAGCTCCACAATTCTTATCTGAGTGGAAGTTGTTCGATGATTTGAGCGGGCTACAACCTGCCAGCTCTGTACATCCCTATGAAGTCAATGCGCCACTTTTTAGTGATTATGCTTTCAAAGCTCGTTTTGTGCATTTGCCGACCGAAACGACATTGGATTATCACTCATCAGATATTCTGGAGATACCAGAGCAGGGGATCCTGATCAAAAATTTCTTCTATCCCTCCGATTTTGAGGAACCGCTAGGAGATAGAAGATTGATGGAGACGCGTCTCTTAGTCAATGAAAGTGACGGTTGGAAGCCTTACACCTACATCTGGAATAAGGATCAAACCGATGCTGAACTTGCCATAACAGGCGCATCGATCCCTATCAGTTGGAAGGATAGGCACGGTCAACTTCAAAAAATTGACTATTCAGTACCCAACTTGAATCAGTGCAAAAGCTGCCATGAAAGAGGTGGCGAGGTTATGCCCATTGGTTTCTCTGCCAGACAATTAAACAATGGTGCTCAGCTGCAAAGTTGGTCTGAAAAGGGGCTTCTGGGTGCCTTGCCAGAAGATCATGGAGCTATCCCAAGACTTGCCAGTTGGGCTAATGAGGGACTGAATCTGGATGAACGAGCCAGGTCATGGCTTGAGACCAATTGTGCACATTGTCATCGTGAAGATGGTCCTGCGAAGAATACAGGACTTTATCTACTTGCTGAAGAGACTGATAGCTATCGTCTTGGTATCAATAAAACACCTGTTGCTGCAGGTCGTGGTTCAGGTGGACTCAAATACGCAATTGCCCCTGGTCAGCCTGATCAAAGTATTCTGGTACATAGGATCGTTTCACTGGATCCCGGCGTAATGATGCCTGAGCTAGGTCGAAAGATGGTTCACGATGAGGGTGTTGAGCTGGTCAAGGATTGGATAGCAAGCCTGGATTGAGGTAGCTGAAAAGTGGCGAGCTCATATCAATAACTGCTTTGGGTAGGGAGATTCTCCATCAAAAACCTCACTTGATTGCCGCCCATAATCTTTTTTACTTCTTCTTCGGTGAAACCTGACCTTAAAAGACCATCTGTCAATAGGATGATTTGTGAAGCATCGAAAAGTATAGTGGTAGCTCCATCAAAATCTGATCCGAGACCAACATGGTCAATTCCCATGACATTTACGGCATATCGTATCGAGGCAACAATCGCCTCTACTGAAGTGCTCCCGGCAGCTTCTGCCCAAAAACCAATTCCCACCATACCGCCATTTTTTGCAACCATTCTAAGCTGATCGTCACTTAAATTTCTGGGACTATCGTAAGTGCCCTTTACACCGGTATGGGATACTATGACCGGTTTGGTAGAGAACTTTATAGTTTCTTCAAATAATTGCTCACTTGCATGGGCCAGATCGATGATGATGTTTCGGTCGTTCATCTGTTGCACCACAACTTTACCAAAGTTGGTAAGACCTCCCTGGTCTACTCCAGCGGAAGATCCACCGACCTCATTATCGAAGAAATGAACAAGCCCCATAATTCTGTATCCTGCATTGAAGAAGGACTCAAGATTTGTAATATCACCTTCGAGTGCATGCAGTCCTTCAATCGACAGTAATCCTCCAACCAGATTACTATTGCTTTTTCTAAGTTTTAAGAATATTTCCAGATCTTCTTTGGATTTGATAATGGTCAAGGAGCTGGATTGATCGGCTGCTTCATGCAGAATTTCGCTTTGATGAAGTGCCCGATTAGAAAGGTCAAACCAGGCCGTGACAGGCCATCTGTTAGCCATGGCGAGCAGGGTAATATTATCAGATCGGCCCACGTTGCGGTTGTAGTTGAGTCCTCTAGGTGTTTTTATCACCGCATCAAACACCTGTATTGAATAACCTCCTTCGATCAGACGGGGAATATCTACGTGGCCCCTGTCTAGCTTTTGCAATGGGTCTCGATCCCACAGTAAGTTGTCCGAATGCCAATCAGCGATAATCAGATCCTCATGAAGTCGCTTTGCTTTGTCCGATATGGCCAGGGGAGTGTCGGAAGATAGTTCCCGAACATTCTTCATTCTATCGGCAATAGTACCGACCAGGAAAAAGAACAAGCTTAAGGCGATCAATATGATGATCAGTAATAGGTTTCGAATGAATCGGAAGACAGACAGAAAGAAGGCTTTGATCTTTTCAAGCATAAACGATCAACTGAAGGGTTAACTGTTACTATTTGCGTGAATGTAAAGATGCAAACTGTCTCGCAGACAACATAACCTGATGAAAATGAGGGAATAGAGCATCTGAGAGCGTTTTAATAGAGTTAGATAATGGAAACCAGCCTATGAGACAGACAATTCCAACACTATTGGTCCTGCTACTTACCACCACAGCTTCTTTAGCACAAGGTGATTTCTTTTCCAGGTCGGATCAATTCTTTAAGAAATTTCAGGTTAATAATCGGATAAACTATAGGTTCCTCAACCAGAATGTAGAGTCCTTGGACACCTTAGTTACTACCATAGCCGAGATGCAGGTTGATACATTACGTAAGGAGGCTTACAAGGCTTTTTATATTAATGCCTACAATCTGCTGGTGATTAAAGGGGTGATTGATCATTATCCTTTTAGAAACATGCTTGAAATTCCTGGCTTCTTCAAATCTCAGAAGTTTGACGTGGCAGGGGAGAGGCTCACCTTGGACGAGATCGAGTTTCAGAAACTCTTCGCAGATGAGGTGGACCCTCGATTGCATTTTGTTCTGAACTGCGGAGCTTACAGCTGTCCTACGCTTTACAATGAAGCGATCATGCCAGATGAAATTGAAGACCAATTGAATTTTGCCATCACCTTGGTCATGGACCGAGATGACTATGTCTACATTGATAGAGAAAAGAAAACGATTTGGGTCAGTAAGATTTTTGATTGGTATAAGGAGCATTTTGAGGAGAATGGTAGCGTACGGAACTTCATCAATTACCATCGCTTCACGTCTGTTCCTGGCAATTTTGAGATCAAGTACCTGGAGTACAACTGGCGGTTAAATGACTCCAACAACACCTTTTCGGATTGAGAATAGTATTCAGCCCAGCGATCTCCAGACGTAAAATGTTAGATAAGCTCCCCATCCAGGTGCCTTTTTAAAGAAAGCTTCAGTCTCTTCTTTTGTGGGTTTTCGGTCTAGTTTTAGAAGTTTTCTAAGTCCCTGATTCAAACCTGCATCACCAAATGGTATTGCCTCTTGTTGGCGCATGGTTTTCATGAGGACGTAGTTCGCGCTCCACTCTCCGATACCTTTTACACTCGTTAGAAGATCGAGTCTTTCCCTATAGCTTAATGGCTCTAGTTTAGCCTTTGAGATCTCTCCGGAAGCCAACTTTTCAGCCGCAATTTTGATGTATTTGATTTTCTGCCTGGAGAACTGCATCGCTTTCAATTCATCTTCTTGGAGAGTTGCAACATCTCCAGGGGAAGGAAAGACATAATGTTTTCTTCCCTCAAATTCTACTGATACATCGAAATGATCGATCAGTCTTTTTTTGATTTTATAGGCGAATACTAGGTTGATTTGCTGTCCAATGATACTCCAGCAGAGGGCTTCAAAAAGGTTTGGTATTGCCACTACTCTCAATCCCTTGAAATCGTCAATCAAACCTTTGATTGTGGGATGCGGGTTGCTGTAAAAAGCATCTAAATCTGTTTCCAAGTCGAACCAGTGGTTCACATAGCCTTTAATGAAGTTTGGGGACAGATCAGACCCTTTCAGTTTTGATATTACTAGCTTATCAGCTTCTTGCTGAATGGAAATAAGCATTTGGTGACCTCCTTCATGTAGGAGCTTTACCAACTTATCACCATTGACCCAGTGCAGGCACTCATCTTCATTCCTGTTTAGGAAACGCAGTGTTTCATGGAAGCTGAAGTCTTTAGGTAGTTGTAAATGCATTTATAGTAACCAGTGAAAATGGTCCCTCTTAAAAGTTGGCCCGATTTTGGAATAAACCCTAAAAGTACCAAATCATACTACTATGAAAATTCAAGTCTTATTAACCGCGTTAGTGATGTCTCTATTGTTTTCATGTGATGATGATCCCGTAGTGATCGAAGGGCCCATCGGTCCCCAAGGACCCCAGGGGATTCCGGGTGAAAGCGGATTTGCTTTTGAGTACAGTGAAATAAACTTTACTGCTCCTTCTTTCGAAGTTTTTCTGCCTTTCCCATCGGACTTTGAGGTCTTGGCGAGCGACGTGGTGCTGGCTTACCTCCTTTGGGAGGTAGTAGAAGTAGATGGTATACCGCAAGAGGTATGGAGACCATTACCTCAGAATATTCTGACTTCAAATGGACTGATGCAATACAATTTTGACTTTTCGGTGCTGGATACCAGATTGTTCATGGATGCTGAGTTTCCGCTATCGTCCTTAGGTGCTATTGATACTGATGATTGGATAGCCAGAATTGTAATTGTCCCAGCATCTTTCTGGAATGGAAGAGTGAGTGATGAGTATCCGTCCTATCAGGAAGTAAGTGACTATTTGGGACTTACTACCCTTTCTCAAGATAGAAGCCTATACCCAAAGCGGCAAGATTAGAATACTCAAAGAAGCTATTCATTTATATTGCTGAAAATTTTAGCATATGAGATTAGTGGTTTTCACCCTATTAGCGGCCTTTTTGGTGGCATGTCAACCTTCAGAAGAGAATCGTAACGAACAAGTTTCTATAGATACTGTAAGTGTTGCCTCTCACCTTCAAATATTGTCTTCAGACGATTTTCAGGGACGTAAGCCTTTCACTGAAGGGGAAGAGAAAACGGTGAAATATCTGGTCGATCAATTTAAGGCATTGGGACTTGAGCCCGGGAATGGCGATAGCTACATCCAAGAGGTGCCGATGGTGGAGATTACGGCCGTTCCTGATGATCAAATGATCATAACTGGTCCCAATGGAGGCCTGGAGCTACAGGTCAAAGACGAATTCGTAGCCTATACTGAAATCCCTGAGACTCAAACTCGTATTGAGAATTCAGAGCTTGTTTTTGCGGGATTTGGAATAGTAGCTCCGGAATATGGATGGAATGATTACGAAGGGATTGATGTGAAAGGAAAAACGGTGATTGTACTGGTAAATGACCCTGGGTTTGGAGGCGGTGATGACAGTCTTTTCAAAGGGGAGACCATGACCTACTATGGCAGATGGACCTATAAGTATGAGGAGGCCGCCAGGCAGGGAGCTGCCGGTGTTTTGATCGTACATGAAACGGTGCCAGCAGGATACCCCTGGCTTGTTGTAAGGAATTCATGGAGTGGTGCTAAGTTAAATCTTGATATTCCTGCTGATGGTAAGTGCGCGGTGCAGGGTTGGCTAACCAGAGACGCTGCGATCAAGATTTTTGAGGCATCAGGCAAAGACATGAAAAACTTCACTGGCATGTCCAGAAGCAAGGATTTCAAACCATTCAGTTTGGGCCTTAATGCATCTGTCGGTATCAAGAATACCATCAAGAGGGATGTATCTAAGAATGTAGTAGCTGAAATTAAAGGGACGGAAGCGCCGGATGAAGCAATTGTCTACTCTGCGCACTGGGATCACCTAGGCGTGGGACAACCTGTAGAAGGAGATAGTATTTACAATGGCGCTTTGGACAATGCCAGTGGTACTGCAGTATTGCTTGGTTTGGCTGAAGCATTTACGAAAGCCCCAAAGCCGAAAAGAACGGTTACATTTTTGGCTGTGACAGCTGAAGAACAAGGACTACTTGGGTCTCAATATTTTAGTGAGAATCCCACATATAGTCCAGAGAAGATGGTAGCGAATATCAATATGGATGGAGCCTCGTATTACGGTATGATGAAAGACTTGACGGTCATTGGTTATGGTCAATCTGATCTCGATGATATGGCCAAGACGATTGCTGAAAAGCAAGGACGCTACTTGAAGCCAGATCCAGATGCTGGAAAAGGATATTTTTTCCGATCAGATCATTTCAACTTTGCTAAGATCGGTGTGCCTGCTTTTTACGCCAGCGCAGATTATGAAGCTATGGAGGGTGGTGTTGAAGCTATTCAGGCATTAAAAGACGGATACTTACAAGGTCGTTACCATCGACCTCAAGATGAATACACAGCGGTGAATTGGCAATATGGTGGTCTATGGCAGGATGGTATGCTCTATTATGAGCTTGGTTCCAACCTAGCTAATAGTAATATCTGGCCAAAGTGGAAGGATGGGTCTGAATTTAAGAGTTTAAGAAACTAGCTACTTAGCCCTCGGGCCTAATTCGATGACTTCCAGGTTTTTGAAATCGTTCTGAATGATATCGAATCTTAGGAGCGTGCGTACTTTGTGAAACCCATGCCTTCCGGCTGCTCCTGGGTTCATGAATAGAAGGTTGTTTTGCCTATCCATTTCAACCTTAAGGATATGGGAGTGCCCACAGACCAATAACCTCGGCTGTTCTTCTGCAATCAGTGCCCGGACCCTCGGATTATATTTGGGTGGTTTGCTTGCTATGTGCGTCATTAAGACTTTGGTAGTCCCGTAATGTAGTATTTGATTTTCGGGGACGCATTTTCTGATGTCATGTCCATCTATGTTACCATAAACAGCCTTTGTTGGTTTGAATTCATTGAGTTCATCATACAAGGCTAAAGTGCCAATGTCACCGGCGTGCCATATTTCATCACACATTTCAAAGTGTTTTTTGACACTTTGATCCAGAAACCCGTGTGTGTCAGAGATTATTCCAACTTTCATAGCATTGGTCGATGATTAAACGTCAAAAATCGAAAACACTTTCCTTTCGAGTGACATGATGCAACAAGAATTGCACTTTTGAGTTGAGATCACAGCATTTCACCCTTAATGGGATAACATTTTTAGCATTGGAAAGTATTACCAGCAACACAATTACCGCCCCCGAAAATGCCTTAGGTATATCTAAGGTCCTGGTAGTTGAGGATAACTTGGCCAATCAAAATTACCTTTTTGCTCTTCTCGATTCCTGGGACATTCCCTATGACGTGGCTAATAATGGACAGGAAGCACTTTCTTTCGTTCAGGGAAGTAAATATGCCATGATTTTTATGGACATAAGAATGCCTGTCATGGATGGCTATGAAGCTACAAGGGCCATCAGAAGAATGGACGGAAATGAAAATCAGACTGTTCCAATTGTCGCCATTACGGCCTCAACTTTAGTAGATCAAAAGGAAAAAGCTTTTGAGGCGGGGATGGATTATCATGTGTCAAAACCTTATTCTCCTAATGATCTTGAAATAGTTCTTTCTAAATTCAACATCTTTGAGAAAGTGAATTCATCTACATCCTCTTCATTTCAATTTTCTGATCATCTGGATAGCGCCTTCCTACAGGAGTTTTACCAGGATGATCTCAGTCGTGCAGAATTGATGTTCGACGTGTTCCTGAAAATCATAGATGGGGAGGTAAGCACTTTAGAAAAATTGATGAAAGATGAGGATTGGGACGCTTTTTCATCTCAAGCTCACAAAATCAAACCTAACTTTCAGATGGTGGGGCTTCCGGTTTTAAGCCAGAAAATGAAGTCTTATGAGAGTGCCAGGAATGATGCCGATTTATGTAAAATGATTACTTTAGAATTTCAGGAATGGAAAAATGACTTTTTCGCCGCCAAAGAGAAAGTTATGACTGAACTGGACCGAATAAAGAAATTCAATAGCCTATGACATCCATTATTGTCGATGATGACGAGATGGCCCGTGTTTCGTTGAAATCAATGTGTTCCAAAATAGAGGAACTTGAGGTTGTCACTACTTGTGAGAATGGCCTTGAAGCAATGAAATATCTAAAAGAAAATGAGGTCGACCTTGTTTTCCTTGATATTGATATGCCTGATTTCACTGGAATGGATCTTGTAAAATCCATTGAAAACTTGCCGCAAATAATTTTTACTACAGGTCACACTCAATATGCTCTTGAAGCATTTGAATATCATGTGACTGATTTCATACCGAAGCCCGTAGAGTTTCCGCGACTGCTAAAAGCGGTCGAGAGGGCTCAGGAGTTGAAGACAAACATTGACACAGGAAAAGATCTTCAAAACGATATCTACGTCCGTGTAAATGGAAGATATATTCGACTGGACTTTGAAGATATCCTATTCATTGAGTCTCTGGGAGATTATGTGACCTTCAATACGGTCAATGGTAAGCACATTGTACATAGTACATTGAAAAACATTGATGAGAAGATCAAGAGTGAAGATTTCCTAAAGGTACATAGGTCTTACATCGTGAACCTTACTAAGATCGTGGATATCGAAGAGACTAACTTGGTCATAAAGGACAAGGTCATTCCTGTTAGCAGGGCGCATCGACCAGTGTTGATGCAGAAGATCAAGACTATTTAGTTAGAATCCGTCACCTCCTTCAAAATCACGTCCCTGACCTCTGGATCTTCCACGAGGTTTCTTTTGATTCAGTCTGTAGGTGAACGTCAAAATGAAATTTGGTCCACGCCGCCATTGAAACTCTGATTCTTCATAGAAGCCTTCTATTTCTGTTTCGGACCTCCATCGTCTTGAATTGAATACATCTCTCAAGCTTGCGGCTAGTGTACCATTGCCATTGAGAACATCTCTGGACATACCTAAGTCAAGTACGGTTATCGCCAGTCTTCTACCTTGCGTTGTTTGTCTTGGTGCTCGATAGTTAATGTTCACTTGTGCATCAAAAAGTCTTTTGATCTTGAAGTTGTTGCTCAGTCTGGAGGTAAAAGAGGTAGCCAATGCCGAGAGGTCCGTAGTGTCGCCGATAGTGCCAGATGTTTCACTTCTGAAGAAGTTGACATTACCATTGATCCTGTACCATCTGGTGATGTCTTGGGTGACGTTCATTTCTAGCCCAAAAGCGTTTTCCGAACCAATATTCTCTGGTATTCTTACTCTCTCCCCATTTTCATTGGGAGGTAAAGTAACCCTTTGAATTAGCTGGGTGGTGTTGCGATAATAGACGCCCGTGTAGATCGTAGCTTCTTTGATATTTTGGAGAAGACCGAACTCATAAGAATCCGTGTACTCTGGTTGTAGGTTAGGGTTACCTACTCGGAAATTTCTGTTATCAGTAAAGGAACTGAATGGATTTAATTCTCTGAATCTGGGTCGGTTAATCCTTCTGCTATAGCTCAACTGAAGCTGCTGCAGACCGGAGAATTTGTAAGTCAGGAAGGCACTAGGGAAGAAATTGGTATAGTTCCAGTTGAAATTTTCGCCTGTCTCAGCAAAACGGGTGTCTATATCTGTGATCTCCATTCGCAAACCGGTTTGCCAAGATAGCTTCCCTAATTCATCACTTATAATTCCATATGCAGCGTGGACGTTTTCGTCATAAGCGAAATCAGTGGAGAAAGTATCTAATTCCACAAAAGTGCCGTCAGGTCCTAGCTCCTGTACCAAGTAAATATTTTTGATATCGCGAAGAGTACTGCGAAATCCTAATTCGTATTTTCCATTTTGACCAAATGGTTGTACGTAATCTGATTGAATCATTAGTCGCTTCTCGCCTTCATCGTTACTCACTTTCTGGTTTAGTGCAGCGACTCGTTCATTGGGTGAGGGGCCATTTGATTGGACAATATCTGATGCTTCTGTCTCATTATTATCCTGATACTGAAAGTCAAAAGTAAACTTGTGTCCTTTTCGCTGGAAGTCGCGCGTGTAGTTGACAGAGTATTCAAGGTTCTCATCACCTTCATTTTCATCATCTTCTCGAAGTGTGCTGTTTAATAGGTTTCCGTTTACATCAAAATCGTCGAAGGCCAATTCTGCCAAATTGTTTTCGTCAGAGTAGCGATATAGGAAGGCAGTAGTGATGACATCTTTATCACTGAGGAAAAAATCTGAACCAAATCTGATGCTGTTGCTGATACCACCACGACTCTGATATCTGTTGAGGTTAGTGGTATAGGCAGTGTCGGGAAAAGTAAACTCCTGAAATGCACTACCTTGTCCGGGAGCTCTTCTGTAGTTCAGTCCATAGTTGACGAAGAAATTGACCCAGTCTCTTCTTAGGTTGACATTGCCAGAAATGCCATGGTTATGTGGCGCCCCCGTAGTTGCCTGGAAGCTACCGTTTATTCCTTTTTTGCGGTCTTTTTTCAAGACGATGTTGATGATGCCAGCTTGACCTGCTGCATCATACCTGGCCGAAGGATTGGTAATCACTTCGATACGGTCGATCAGGTTTGCCTGAATTTGCCTTAGTGCATCAGAGGAAGAAAGGCCGACCAGACCCGAAGGCTTACCATCAATTAGAATGCGCACATTGGAACTTCCTCTTAGTTCTATGTTTCCTTCAACATCCACTGTGACAGAGGGTAGATTGTCGAGAATGTCTGTAGCTGTACCTCCAAGATTACTCAGGTCTTTTCCGACACTAAAAACCTTCTTATCCACATTTAGCTGCATTTGCGTCCTTTCAGATTCTACCACCACTTCATCAAGGTTGAGATCAGAAGACTCCATTTTGACTTTCCCTAGATCGAGAGGGGTACCTCTTTCTATTGATATTTCTTGAGTGAAATTTTTGTACGTGACGAAACTTGTCTGCAGTAGATATGTACCTGGTCTAACGGATAACTCGAAATTTCCTTCCAGATCAGTTGCTACGCCCTTAATCATGGAAGAATCAGCTGGATTCAATATAGATACTGTGGCAAAAGAGAGTGACTCATTGGTGCTGGAATCAATAATTTGGCCTTTAATATTTGGAGGTCTTTGGCTCTGCGCATGGGATCCAAATACTATCAGGACCATCATAGCCAATAGGGAATATCTCATTATTTATTTCGAGTTTTTTACAAAAGTCCGGAAGGATTCTATTTTGAAATGGTAGAGAATCTGAAGGAATTTTGAATTTTCTGGTTTTGATGAATTGTTAGCTCGGGATAAAACTTACCGAGACCTCATGATGTTCATGCGCGTTGCTGTATTTCACTGTGAAGTCGTAATAGCTACATATCTTCTTTACAATGGCCAGTCCTAAACCGAGTGAATCAGAACTTGCTTTCTTGAATCGATGAAACACTTCTTCTTGCGAGAAGGGTAGGGCCGTGCCTGAATTCGCAATGACTAGCATATTAGAGGTTAGGTGAACATTGACATAACCACCTTCAATATTGTGCTTAAGCGCATTTCCGATAAGGTTATTTAGTAGAATATCTAACAAAGTGTCATTCATTTTTAGTGATACTCCTTCTTCAATTTCCTTCTTAAACTTGATGTCTCGTACGCTGGAGATATCTGAAATCTCCTCAATTTTTCTAGACACTAAATCTGATACATTGATTTCAATTTCTTCGACAAATTCCTTATTATCTAATTTGGATATTAGTGCCAATGCATCACCCAATCTTTTAAGGTGGTTCAATGCCTGTTGACTTTCGGCAATTAGCTCGAGCTCCTCTTCTTTTAGTCGGTCACTTTGGATTAGTCTATCGAGTTTACTCCTTACTATCGCAATGGGAGTTTTGAGCTCATGCGAGGCATTTTCATTGAATTCTTTTAAAACCCGATAGTCCGTTTTCATCTTTTCCAGCATGGACTGGAGAAATGTATTGAGCTGTCTGAATTCTGAGACTCTTGAGTTTTCAAAGCTGACTTCAGAAGGATTTTGAAGTGAGAATTGCTGGATTTGCTGGAGCGTTTTCTGGAAAGGTCTAAGAAGGTAAAGTGAAGAGAAAAAGGCCAATACCAGGACGCTGGCCAAGAGCATAAGGTACATTTTCAGAAGCGCTTCTACCACACCATCTACAATATCATCGGACTCTACAATTAGGTCGAAGAGCTCAAACTTGTACCAGCGATCATTTATTTGTTTGATAGAGGTGAGCTTTAGATGGGTTTCCAATCGTTCTAAATCAGAATGGACTACCAACGTGTCTGAGAAAACCTGAGATTCTTTTGCAGCTTCAATTGGTGTTACTACCATCTTAGGTCGAGTGATGACTCTAACTGGCATCCTCCTGGCTATTTGTTTTACCATATTGGTTTCCCTTTCCAGAAGGAAATACCGCTGTTCAGCATCCACTTCACGTTTAATGACATGATAGGTTACAAGCCCGCCTACGAAGAATACTGCCATGGAAATGAGGAGGAACGAAAAAGTGATTCTAAAAACTAAGTTCAACTGATCGTCATTTTATATCCCGCGCCGTATATCGTTTTTAAGTAGTCGCTACCTCCAGCTTCCACAATTTTCTTCCTAAGATTTTTCACGTGCTGATAGACAAAATCGAAGGAGTCCATGGAGTCTGTGTAATCGCCCCAAAGATGTTCTGCGATGGCTTGCTTGGTCAGCAGTCTATTCCTGTTTACCATGAAATACCGCAACAACTCAAATTCTTTTCGGGTCAACTCGATGGAGTTATTCTCCACGAAGGCTTCGTAGCGGTCAGTATTAAGTCGAATCTCTTCAAATGAGATTTCTCTTTCACCTTGCTGATGCCTTCGTCTGTAAATTGACTTAAGTCGCGAATTGAGCTCTACCAGATGAAATGGTTTGGACAAGTAGTCGTCTGCTCCCAGGTCCAACCCTTTCACGCGATCATCCAAGGCATTTTTAGCGCTGATAATCAGCACGCCGTAATTTGGCCAAGTTGTCTTGATTACTTCCAGAAGCGAGAGCCCATCGCCATCCGGGAGCATAAGATCCAGTAATATAAGATCATAATCGAATGCGTGTAGCTTTTCTGAGGCCGTCCTTTTTTCATGAACACATTCGCAAACAAAGCCTTCTTGTGAAAGGTACTTTTGAACCTCCGTGGCCAGGTCGGTATTGTCTTCAACGATGAGTAGCTTCATTACTGACTCACAAGTTTAGAAGCACAATCTGAGGCAAATCTGAATTAACTTCTCTCAAAGGCGATGCAAACAGGAGTCCCCACCCTGATACTGTGTTCAGTAGGGCTCAGCAAGCCATCTTTTTCTATTTTAAATGTGATGATGCTATTTCCGTCCTGATTGGCTACAAGTAGCCAGTTGCCGGTGTTGTCGATGGCAAAGTTTCTTGGGTTTTTAATGCCTTCTGAAGCAAATCCTACTCTCGACAATTCGCCATTCTCAGCAATGGTATAAATGGCGATACTATCGTAACCACGATTGGAAACATAAAGGAATTTCCCGTCTGCTGAGACGTGAATATCTGCTGCCTTACTATAGTTCTGAAAGCCATCAGGCAATGTGCTCTTTCTGTCAATGACTTCAAAAGTGCCATTTTCCAATATTTTAAGGCTGTTCACCATATTGGATAGTTCGTTCAGTACAAAGACAAAATCTTTAGAAGGATGAAAATCCAGGTGCCTTGGCCCGTCACCAGGTTGTGCTTCCCAAGCTACGAATCCAGAATCGGGCTTCGTAATTGGATAAGCCATGACCTTATCTATCCCAAGGTCATTTGCGTACACGTATTGACCATTCGGTGAAGCAGTACTGAAATGGACATGTGGTCCTTCTTGTCTTTCTTGGTCTGGGCCGGAACCACTATGTTGTAGGAAATTTGAAAATATCAAACTATCATTTTTCCAATCCAAAAGCAGTAGGTTCCCTGAAGAGTAATTGGCTACGGAAACCAATCCTTTTTCTTCATTGAGGTGAACATGGCAGGGATGGATTCCAGATGATGAAATCTCCTGAACAGTTTTTTTAGCTTCAATGTCCACAACTGAGACGATACCTGGATCCAGTTCATTCACAACTAGAAGCTTCTTTTTTCCAGCAAGTGTTAGGAAGGAGGGGTTTTCTGACTTTACGACTAAATCTAGGTCGCTAAGGGCTCCATTTTCCTCATTGAACTGAGCCTTATAGATTCCTTCACTTTCACCTTCCGTATAGGTCCCGATATAGATGGTAGTCAAATTGGATTTCACTTCATCCTTTTCTTTTGATTCCTCTTTTGGTGTGCATGCGAAAAGTGATAAGGCTATGGCAATGCAAGAGAATTTATTTATCAAGGTATCCATTTTATGTCTTTGAAGTCAGGTTTCCGTTTTTCAAGGAAGGCATTCCTACCCTCTTTGGCCTCATCAGTCATGTAAGCTAGTCTAGTTGCCTCGCCGGCAAAAACTTGCTGGCCCACCATACCATCATCGGTCAGATTAAAGGCAAACTTGAGCATTTTGATGGAGGTCGGAGACTTTTGCAAAATTTCCTGAGCCCACTGAAAAGCAGTTTCTTCCAGTTCATCATGCGGCACCACAGCATTGACCATGCCCATTTCATAGGCTTCCTGTGCAGAGTAGTTCCTTCCAAGGAAGAAAATCTCTCTGGCTCTTTTCTGTCCTACCATCTTAGCCAGGTAGGCTGAGCCATAACCACCGTCAAAACTGGTAACATCAGCGTCAGTTTGTTTGAATATGGCATGCTCTTTACTTGCTAGTGTAAGATCACAAACTACGTGGAGACTATGACCACCACCAACTGCCCACCCTGGTACAACGGCGATCACGGCTTTGGTCATGAAACGGATCAATCGTTGGACTTCCAGGATATTGAGGCGTGGCATTCCTGCATCATCTACATAGCCTTGATGACCTCTGGCATTTTGGTCGCCTCCACTGCAAAATGAATAGACACCATCTTTGGTGGATGGACCCTCCGCCGATAGCAATACCACTCCAATGCTAGTGTCTTCTCTGGCATCAACAAATGCCTCAAAAAGTTCACCAACAGTCTTAGGTCTAAATGCATTTCGAACGTTGGGCCTGTTAAAGGCTATTCGTGCAACTCCATCACACTTTTTGTAAGTAATATCTTCGTATTCTTTTACGACTTTCCAGTTTGCCACTTCCTCGTTTTTTTCGTGAAAATAAAGGTAAATTCAATACTGAGTCGGAAACACCATTACCGGTGTTCCTTTAACTCTTCTTTGCCATCAGCATGCTTGGCGAATCGGCCTGCTTCTTTTCCATGAACATTGTCGTGTCTTGGCCATGGCCATCCTCCAAATTGCGTTCGTTGGTAATCTCTCATCGTGTCCATGATCTCTTGTTGCGTATTCATAACAAAAGGGCCATGCTGTACCACCGGCTCATTTATCGGCTTCCCTTGCAACATGAGGAGATGCCCTTCTTTATTGCTGTTGTTAATCTTAATGTCGGAAGTAGGATTCACCTGGGCTCCTTGCTCAATTCTCAATTCATGACCTTCCAATTGGACCTTTTCTCCCTGATAGAAGTAAATTCTTCTATTCACTCCATCGGAGGTCTTTGGGATTGTGAAGGTTGCACCTGCTTCCATTTTGATTAACCAAATGCCTACTTCATTTTTTGGGTCTGCAGCCCAAGAATCTGGAGCCGGTTTCGGCGCTTCTTTATCTTCCAAACCTCCAGCTATTATATGGATGTTGGTTGTCTTTCCTGATGAATCTTTATTGGAGAAAACAGGGATTTCATCTCTCCAAAGCATTTTGAAGTGTGGCTCAACGAACTTACTTCTAGCTGGTAAGTTCAACCATATTTGGAACAGCAGCAGTGGATTCTCTTCATCTTCTTTCAATAATGGAAACATCTCCGAGTGCAGGACACCTTTTCCAGCGGTCATCCATTGCACATCGCCATTGCCAAAACGTCCTGCGGCACCCATAGAGTCTGAGTGATCTACGATTCCTCTCGGTACGATGGTGATGGTTTCAAATCCTCGATGCGGATGTTGGGGAAATCCTGGCACAGTATCTCCATGATACATTCTCCATCCATCTTTAATGGTGAAGTCCTGACCGATCTGTCTCCCGGCAAGGGAGGCGTCAGGACCTAAATTCTCATTTCCTTTGGGGTAGTCGTCTTTGTGATATACACAGAAGAGGAAAGGGTCTGAGGTAGTCCATGGAAATCCAAGGGGAAATACTTCGAGAATTGCTGAATCAGACATAGTATGCTATTGGTATTAATCTCTAACAATAATTTGAATTCGTGGTTTTTAATTCCCTTCTAAATATGAAAAACGCAAGCTGATACAAGTTGTAGCACAGAGTGTCATATTATAAGGTTAGTTTGCATATAGACTACTGTGACGACCTAAGAAAATGAATTTGAGAGCACCCCTGATCTTGGCTTTGGCTTTGGTTTACTTCCTTGGAAGCGGTCAGCCGCCAACTTCAAATCTATATTTTGAAAACCTGATCAATGGCTTAAGTCATAATCGGGTTCAGACCATCAGTCAGGATGGAGATGGCAATCTATGGGTAGGCACTTATAGCGGTCTCAATAGATACAATGGTGTCGCTTTTAAAACGTACGAGGCAGATGGGACAGAAGGTGCCATACCAAGCAACGATGTACAGCAGGTGCTCTATTCGCCAGAAGGAGATCTATGGATAGCCACCACCAATGGGCTATCAAGGTATGTTCCATCCCTTGATAATTTTGAAACCTTCACTACTGAGAATACAGGGGAAAATGGTCTCTATAGCAATGGAATCCATGGTCTGAGCTTCTCGGATAAGAGACTGTGGATCGCAACGAACACTGGTGTCAACTTCTATGAGGACAATCAATTTCATCGGGTAAAGGGACTTCCGCAAAATTTAGAGTCTGAGATTGCTGAGGTTGATCAAAAGGGAAGGGTTTGGGTCTTTTCCAGATCAGCCATTTACTACAGCGAGGACAATGGCTCTACGTTCAGAAACTTTACAGAAGAAAATAACCTTCCGTTGACAAGAATTTATACCATGCTATTGGATGCCAATGGTGCGCATTGGTTTGGTACGAATAGCTCAGGCCTTTACCGAGTGGAGGATAGAAATGGCTCCTTCGAAGTAAAGAATTATGCTCATTCTCCCAGAGATCCGAAGAGCTTGGGTGCGGACAATATCTTATCGTTGTTCCAGGATAGCAAAGGGATTTTGTGGGTTGGAACTGAGAATGCCGGACTGAATGCCATGGTAGGAGAGGATCGATTCCTTCGATACGAAGCTGATGGAAGAAATGGTTCAGTTTCGTCAAATTCTATTTGGGCCATGTTTGAGGATAATCGCAATAGGTTTTGGGTAGGTACTTTTCACCAGGGCTTGAACTATTATGATCCTCTGGGAAGAAAGTTTTCAAGTGTTTCAAAGGATTCTGATGGTAATGGCGGCTTAACACATAATACAGTTTCCAGTATTTATTCTGAAGGTGATGAAATATGGTTCAGTACCGACGGTGGAGGCTTGCATATATGGGATAGATCGGACAATAGTTGGGAAGTTTTTACCAATAGCAATTCTTCAAGAAGCATTGGGAGTAATGCTGTATTCGATGTGGTGAAAGACACTGATGGAAGCTATTGGATTGGTACCTGGGCCGGAGGTCTTAATAGGTTTAATAGGGCCACGGGCCGGTTTCAGAAATTCGTCAATGATCCAAGTGACCCCACTTCACTGCCGGGGGATAACAGTGTGTTTGAGATGGATATCGCCGAAAATGGTGATTTGTGGGTAGCAACTTATTATGGCGGAGTAGCATTGAAGAGGAGTGGACAAACAGGCTTCTTCAATATCGGTCAGGACCAAGGCTTGTCTAGCAACTTGGTTTATGCGATCCTGCGTGACAGTAAGGGCGATATTTGGGCCGGTACCGCCAATGGTCTCAATGTTGTTTCGTTTGAATCTGAGGAGAGTTTTGGTGTCGAGAAATTCTTTCAAACTGAAGATAGTACTTCACTTCCTGCAAACGTGATTAACGATGTTTATGAGGATAATCAATCTAGAATTTGGGTAGCAAGCAAAGGAGGTTTAAGCCTCCTTGATCGTCAGGCTGGTACTTTTCAAAATTTTAGCAGGAAAGAAGGCCTTCCTTCCAATGAAGTACAGGCTGTTTTTCAGGATCAGTCAGGTACATTTTGGGTGACCACTACCAAGGGACTTTCCAGGATGAGGGAGAAGGAGGGTCAGTTCGAATTCCGGAATTATGATAGTTCAGATGGCCTGCAAGGGAACATCTTCGTCAGGAGTTCCTGGACACTCACAGAGGATGGGGAAATCTTTATTGGAGGCACCAATGGCTTTAGCCAGTTTACTTCCGATATGGTGAAGGATAACCCTTTTGAAGCTAACACCATTCTCACGGACCTTAAAATATTCAATGTCTCTACGAAAATTGGAGAGGGAGTACTTGATCAATCTTTACAGTACCAGGAATCCATAACTCTCACTCATGATCAATCGGTATTTACGATAGATTACATCGGCATCAGTCTTACTCAGGGACATAAAAATGAATATGCCTATCGGATGATAGGACTGGAGGAGAATTGGAACTATGTAGGAACTCAAACATCCGCGACTTACACTAACCTGGACCCAGATACCTACACATTTGAGGTGATGTCTTCCAATAATGATGGCTTGTGGAATGAGACACCAACCAGTTTAAAAGTGGTAATACTCCCCCCTTGGTGGCAAACATGGTGGTTCAGGTCAATTGTAATCCTGATTTTAGTTTACGGCACTTTCTACATTGTTCGGAGAAGGAGGGCCGTGATTCGGCAACAGCAGAATATATTGGAAGAGAAGGTCCATCTGGCCACTCGGGAGATGGAGAGGAAAAACGAGGATTTGGTTCGTCAGCAAGAATTGCTGCAAGACGCAATTGGGGAGATCAACGAGATATTAGGAAAAGCTACTCAGGAAGGTGACTTCACTATTAGGATATCCAAGGAGAACAAAGAGGGTGAATGGTTGGAGCTGGCGAATTCTTTGAATCTACTGTTTGACACTATTATGCTTCCCTTATTGATTGTGGAAGAAGTGGTGGCGGGGTTAGCTGGAGGGGATCTTACAGGAAGGTACAAAGAGCGGGCTAAGGGCCAGATTGAAGACCTAAAAGTAAGCATGAACAGCTCCATGGATCAGTTATCACAGCTTTTACAAGCCGTTCAACAACAGTCCGTGAACATCGCCGATTCCACAACGGAGATGCAGCAGGCAAGTGAGGAGATGACCAATACTACTACTGAAATCACTGCCTCAATAGCTGAGATCAGTGCTGGTTCCGGGACGCAATTGAAGAAAGTAGATGAAGTTTCCAGTTTGTTGCAATTTATGTTTGAGTCCTCCAAGTCAGTAGATGAACAAGCTGATTCTATTCGCCAAAAATCTCTGGACGGCACAAGAATTAGTGAGAAAGGAACAGAAAATGTCGACGATTTGGTCGCAAAAATCTCTGAGGTACTAGAGCTTTCTAAAAGTGCTTTGGAAGTAGCTGCTGATTTGAAAAACAAGTCGGATAATATTTCAGCGGTCAACCGCATCGTGCAGGATATTGCCAAGCAAACTAATATGCTGTCTCTTAATGCTGCTATCCAGGCTGCACAAGCTGGGGATGCTGGAAGAGGCTTCTCGGTAGTAGCCGAAGAGATTAGAAGACTAGCTGAAAGTGCCCAGAAGTCCCTGGCAGAAATAGATGGTGTAATTGGAAGCGTCCAAAAGGGATCATTGGAAACTACAGAGATTGTAGAGAAAATGTCCAAACTCATTATATCAAATAAGGAGAAATCGGAGGAGTCTAAGGAATCTTTTGCTCAGATGTCTGAGCAATACAAGAGCACTTTGGCCGAAGCGCAACTTATATCAGATAGTACTAAGAAGCAGTCTAGTGGTCTTGAAGAAATAGTGCGTATAGTTGAGGAGGTGGTGATCATCGCTGAGGAGGCAGCTGCGGGAACGGAGGAGATAGCTACTTCTACATCACAACTGTCAGCAGGTATGGCGAGCTATACGGATAGAAGTAGGCAGGTGAAAGAAATCGTGGATGAGTTGATGTCCAGATTGCAGCTATTTAAGCTTGAAGAGTAGCTGCTAAGGGTGAGCAGATACCCATTCTTCTCCATCCTCAAAAATCTCTTTCTTCCAAATTGGTACTGTTTCTTTCAAGGTATCGATGGCATATTCACAAGCCTCGAATGCGGCCTTGCGGTGAGGTGTGGATACTGCAATGATTACAGGCACTTCTCCAACTTGTAAAACGCCTACTCGGTGATGGATGACAATTTTTAGTGCCTGCCATTTTTCCTCAACAGATTCCGCAATTTTTCTCATTTCCTTCTCTGCCATTGGAATATATGCTTCGAACTCAAGCCTTTGGACGGTTTTGCCCTTGGTCTGATTTCTGACTGTTCCAATGAAAACCGTAGTTCCTCCCGCAGCATCATCAGCTACAAGGTCAATACATGCCTGCTCTGAAAGGGGAGTGGACTGGACTTTAATTTCGATCATGACTCAGCCTCCGCTTACAGGTGGGATAATAACAACTTCATCGGTGGGTTGAATTTCATAATCGTCCTCTTGATAGTCTTCATTTACTGCAAATCGTAAACTTCTAAGTTTGTCGAAAGCGGGATATGCTTCTACTAAGGCACTTTTCAAAGCTCCAATGCGGGTTTCTCCTTCCAAAGGAAAGGTTAAAGTAGAATTCTGCAATATTTCCTTGGCTATACCAAAGGCCACCAGTTTTACGGTCATGTTTTAAAGCTATTTGATATTTTCTAAATGTGACAATAGTGCTTTCCAACTTAGCTGGATACACTCAAGTCGGCCATCAAAATCCTTCAGCTCAATCAATAGGTTTAAGCTTTCGGGGAATTCAGTCTCCGATTTGCCGGATTCCGTGGCTTGGAGGAATTTCCTACAGAGCGCTATGATATCATCTTTTGATTTACCTTCAATCTCTTTGATCATTAGAGAGGTGGAAGCTTTGGACATAGCACAGCCAATTCCATGGAAATAAGCCTGATCTACTACACCTTTCAGATACAGATCGAACTTATCTCCGCACATTGGATTATAGGCTGTCACCGGTTCAATTTCTGCTTGCTTATCGAAATGGTAAGGAGACTTGTTCTCGGGTAGAATCAAGGCTTTATACCGTCTTTGAATTTCTTCCTTTTCCATCAAGACCAAAAAGCTATCAGTTCTACTAATGAAGTACAAAGCCTATCTATTTCCTCTTTGGTGTTGTATACAGAGAAGGAGGCCCTGACCGTCGCAGGAACATCCAAATGATGCATGAGCGGTTGTGTACAGTGCATTCCAGCCCTCACAGCGATTCCATCTTTGTTTAAAAATGAAGCAACATCATGAGGATGAATATCTTCTACCGTAAAAGAAACGATTCCAGATCTTTTAGTAGGTGAACCAATTACACGAACCTGAGGAATTGTGGAAAGTTTCTCGATGGCATAGGTGGTAAGCTCCAACAATAGATTTTGCACCTTAGGCCGATCAAATTTTGATACATAATCTATGGCGGCTCCTAATCCTAATACACCTTCAATATTGGGAGTACCTGCTTCTAAATTCTTTGGAAATTGAGCGAAACTTGATTCGTCCACTGATACCTGCTGGATCATACCACCTCCATAGTTGAAAGGCTTGATTTGATTGATATATTTTTCATTGACATACAAAATGCCTATTCCAAAAGGGCCAAAAAGTTTATGAGCTGAGAACGTCAGAAAGTCGTATTTCAGTTCCGAAGAGTTAAGTTCATAATAAGCTGCACTTTGAGCCGCGTCAATCAATACTGGAATTCCTTTAGCATGTGCCAAGTCTATGATTTCTTTTATTTGGTTGACTGTACCAAGTGTGTTGGAGATATGGTTTAGTGCAAGGATTTTGGTGTTGCTATCCAGCTTTGAATCCAACTCTTCCATTGAAAAGTCTCCAGCTTCATCAATTCCTAAAACTCGAAGCTCAGCGTTACTTTCATCACAGACTATCTGCCACGGCAAGAAGTTCGCATGGTGCTCCATGATGGTCGTGACTATGTTGTCTTCAGCTTTAAGGTCTGGCTGGATATATGATCGAGCAATAATATTGATGGATTCCGTGGTACCTTTGGTGAACCCAATAGTATTTGGATTTTCAGATCCCAGAAAATGGGCGACTTTCTTCCTTACTTCTTCATATCTGCTAGTAGCCTGATTGGAAAGGTCGTAAATCCCTCTATGTATGTTTGAGTTCTCCTCCTCGTAAAATTTTGTTATGGTTTCGATAACCTGTCTTGGGCGTTGAGTGGTAGCGGCATTATCCAGGTAAGCCAGATTGGGATGTTTTGAGAAAATAGGGAAGTCGGATCGGTAGGGGTTGTCCAAAAGTGTTACTTTTAATTGTGGACTAAACAACACTTTTGCCGTTTTCGTTGTTTTGTCCCTCAGATTCAAATTTGATCAATGTTAATAGATAATCACGGAAGACCTATCAATTACATGCGGTTGGCAGTTACCGACCGATGCAATTTGAGGTGTTTCTATTGCATGCCGGAAGAGGGGATAAAGTACGTCGATCGAGATGAATTGCTTTCTTTCGAGGAGATGTACCGAATGATTAACGCATTCGGAGAATTGGGCATTTCTAAGTTGAGGATCACAGGAGGTGAGCCCTTTGTTAGAAAAGGGATTATGGAATTTTTGGAGCAAGTATCCGCAAATCAATATATTGAACAAGTCAATATCACCACGAATGGGACCTTTACCGAAGAGAAAATTGAGTACCTGGAGAGAATGGGTATTAAGTCTATCAATCTTAGTCTCGATAGTTTAAGTAAGGAGCGGTTTTTTGAAATCACCCGCAGGAATTTGTTTGATCAGGTGATGTCCACCTTTGATGCGCTGGTGAATTCTACCATCAAGACCAAGATCAATATGGTGGTGATGGAAGGTAGAAATATTGAAGATATCTACCCCATGATCGAATTGACGAGGGATAGAGACGTTTCCGTCAGGTTCATTGAAGAGATGCCTTTTAATGGTACTCTGGGTCAGGGCAATGCAACATTCTGGCCAATGAAACAGATCTTGGAGCACATAGAGAAGGAATATGAAATCGAGAAGTTGCCTGACCCTCCATCATCTACCTCCTACAATTACAAGGTGAAAGGCTTTAAGGGATCCTTTGGTATAATCGCGGCTTTTACCAGAACATTTTGCGGAACCTGCAACAGGGTAAGGGTAACGCCTCAAGGTGATTTAAGGACTTGCCTTTATGAGAAGGGGGCAATTAGTTTGAGAGATATTATCAGGAACTCCCAGTCGGATGAGGAACTCAAAAACACATTCCTTGAAGCAGTTGGCAGTAGGGCAAAAGACGGGTTTGAAGCAGAGCAAAGAAGATCCGAGAATCCTGTCTCTGAATCCATGGCTACTATAGGCGGTTAAATGATCACGGTAGAAGAAGCAAATCAGATAATTTCTGAGAAGAGAGGGGATTTCGGTGTGGAATCTATCTCATTAGAAGATGGCATTGGAAGGATTCTTAGAGAGTCAATCAAGGCTGATCGCGATATGCCTCCATATGATCGCGTGACCATGGATGGTATTGCGATTAGGTACGAAGACTTCCAAGCGGGTTGTCGATCATATCAAATAAAGGGTGTAGCCGCAGCAGGCTCGGAAAAAATGAGCCTTTCCGATGCTAATGCCTGTTTGGAGGTCATGACGGGAGCTATCATGCCGGATGGACTTGACACGGTCGTGCAGTACGAACATATAGATATTGAGGATGGCGCCGCTACTATCAAAGAACCGGTCAATGAGCAACAAAATGTTCATTTCAAAGGGCTTGATAGAAAGCAAGGTGATGTTGTCATCAGGCCTGGTATGGCCATTGGGTCTCCGGAGATAGGTGTTTGCGCCACTGTGGGTAAAGCATATGTGGAGGTCAGCAGATTGCCCAAAACCATCATCATTTCCAGCGGCGATGAATTGGTGAATATCGATCAAACACCACTACCACATCAGATCAGGAGAAGTAATGTATACAGGCTCAAAACCGTTTTGAAGCACTATCACATAAAAGCTGATATGGCGCATTTATTGGATGATTATGAAGCCATTGTCGAAAAGCTAAGGAGTTATCTCTCCACTTATGAGTTGATCATTTTAAGTGGTGGTGTCTCTAAAGGTAAGTTCGACTTCCTGCCGAAGGCACTGGAAGAACTAGAGGTTGAGAAGCATTTTCACCGTATTGCACAACGTCCGGGTAAACCATTTTGGTTTGGTTCAAAGGGCAAGGCTACTGTGTTCGCTTTTCCAGGAAATCCTGTTTCTTCTTTCATGTGTATGCAGCAATACTTCAAGCCTTGGTTAGACCAATCTTTGCAATTGAAATCAGAGGTACAACCAAAGGCAGTTCTGGGCACTGATGTCAACTTTAAACCCGATTTGACCTATTTCCTGGAGGTAAAGCTGGATTATACTGAAAACGGGCAATTGATCGCTAATCCGGTAAAGGGGAATGGTTCAGGTGACTTGGCCAATTTGGTTGATGCAGATGCCTTTATTGTTCTTCCTAGAGGGAGAGAGC
>CAZZHO010000043.1:0-20798 GCA_964653795.1 uncultured Roseivirgaceae bacterium
TCACTAGCTGCTGATTGCTGCTCAGAGCCGCCTCCACAAGCCCAGAAAAGAAACATTACTCCCATCAGGGCAAATGATTTAAACAATTTGGAAAATAGCGAATGCATAATTTAGATGGTTAAATAGGTTATTTTCAATTGGTAAATTAGTGAATGACTAAGTGAATTTAAAAATTCTTTTACGCTAGGTGTTTTTGTAGGATGTAGAAAATATCTCCGCAATGTTTATCCTGATCTTAACACAAAGCTGGTCAAGCGGCAAATCATTAACATCCTTTCCGAACGGGTCCTCTATTTCTTCAGCAATCAACTCTACACTCAGTAAGAAATAAAATGCCAGCATGACAAGTGGAATACTCCAATAGTGCACTTCCCAAATAAAGCTGACGGGTAAGGTAATAGAGTAAATGAACAAAAACTTCTTGATGAACATACTGTACGAATAGGGGATTGGCGTGCTTTTGATTCGCTCACAAGCACCTATTATATCAGTAAAGCCTTTGATTTCTTTGTCCAGCAAAAACAAGTCTTCCGGTGTAAACACACCTTTCCGCCTTAGATCTTGAATTCTTTGGAATAATACACCTGTCACGGCATTTGGCCTATGCTTGCTATTGATGATCAGCTCCATACTCTCTTCGTCTACACGCTCCATCTCACCAACTATGATACTATCCCGCAGGTGTTCCTTCATGGCAAAAGTGACATTGGGAATCATCTTCCTAAAAAATGTTCTGTCCTCCTCGGCATCCAAAGGAAGCATGGCATTCAGTCTTATCGCCAACTGACGGGTGTCGTTGACCAAACGGCCCCATAACTTTCGTCCTTCCCACCATCTATCATAGGCTGTGTTAGTCCTTAATACAAGAAACAGACCAAGGATAACACCCAGGATCGAGTGAAAAGCCAGTGTTCCGGAATAGTGAAATTCCAAAACGTCGATCACGATGAAACAGAGAAATGCAGTAAACAATCCCAAAAACAACAGGAGCGGCAGCAAGGACCTAATTACGTACCTGCTATAAACATCAAAAATTAATGAGAACCAGGATTTAGGATTGTATTGGATCATGTGATTAAAAAGTACCTCAATATAAGGTCTTTAGTCTTTTCTTCAATGTTCGTACATAATTGCGGTCCAGAAGACCTAGATCTGTTTTGAGCTGCATCACCCTGGCATAGGATTCTCTGATTCGTTTTTGGTCAATCTCACCCCTAGCGATGGCTTTTTTGATAATGTCAAATACCTGATCCACTGTCACCAGATCATAGTCAGGCACATTGTTAGCAAAGACCAACATATCAACCCCGGCATTGACACAGAGTATGATGGCTTTTTCCAAACCATAATTATCAGCGATGGCTTTCATCTGCATATCATCGGTGAATACCACTCCATCATAGCCCAAATGGGTTCTCAGTAAGCCTTGAATTATTTTCTTTGAAAGTGTACCAGGTAATTTTTCTGGGTCCAAGGATCTATTGACCACATGTGATGTCATGACCCCTTTGACTTTGCCTCTGTCTATCAAAGTTTTGTAAGGATAAATTTCCTCAATCACCCATGTACTAGAGACGTCTGCTACTCCCAGATGTGTATCATTCTTTGAACTGCCATGTCCAGGAAAATGCTTCAGTGCGGTGCCTATGTCAAATTCATTATGACCCTCTATATATGACTCAGCATGCTTTATTACCTGGTTATAATCAGGGGAGAAACTACGACCAACTTTTCCGATAACAGGGTTTTGCGGGTTAATATTTACATCGACAGATGGCGCAAAGTTGATGTTGATACCAAGCTCATGAAGATTTTGTGCTGTCTTTTTGGAATAAAACAGAGTGGAATCCACGTCATCTATTTCACCCAATTGTTGCGCCGATGGTGGTTTGTGAAAACCATACTTTGGCTTCAACCTGTTAACACGTCCACCCTCCTCGTCAATAGCAATGAGTACAGGAAACCTAGCTTGCTTTTGTATGGCTAGATTCATCATGGCCAGCTCCTCTTTACTATTGTCTTTTGGTACGTTTTTCTCAAACAATATGACACCACCCACTTTTCCAATAGCCAGTTGATCATGCAGGGTTCGTTTGATCTCAGGGTCCGAATAATCGCGTATCCCTGTCATGATCATTTGACCGATCATGATGTCCAAAGAGTCTACTTTCTGCGCTTGAGCTGCTGAAAACAAACCAGCCAACGCCAATAGGAATGTGTATAATCGTTTCAAAGTATCTTTTGATTTTTGGTGAGACGGGTACCTTCAAATGTAATGTATCCTGGCATCAGGTCGGCTGCCATGCAAGAATGAACGGGTAAAACACCCACAATATCACCGAGCTTTAAATTGTTGATAAAAGAAGAGGGACCTTTCAGAATCCCATGTTCCTGAGAAATTTTCTTCAGATAGACATCCTCTATTACCGTCCATCCACTATCATTCATCTGCACGGCCTGCCCAAAGTAAGGAGCGCCATTCACCTCCATAGAATCTTTAGAGAAATGAACACCGCCACCATAAATGACGGCCTCATTCCTATCTGGGTGAAGCGAAACCACCGGACAAGCCAGGGCGACCGCTACGTTCTCGGTATCACATGAGCCGATCTGTACCTGCATCATATCGTAGAATGCAAAATTGCCAGCTCTTAGCTCATTGAATGCGGAAAGATCTTCCTGAACACTGCATGTAGGAGTATCACCCCAGGATATATAAGGACGAAAGCCCAAACCCTCTTCCAATGCCGCAAACATTTCAACCGACTCCTGATAAACTTGCTTGATCTCCTCCTTTCCCCGACATCTGTAGGAATGACCCGCGTGGCCAAGCAGGCCTTTGAATTCGTGGTTCTCGGAGCTTTTGTCAATTAAAGATCCAATTAGAGCAACATTGGAAGGGGATATGCCGGTGCGATGGGTACCAACATCCATCTTCAGAAAGTAAGAAACCCCGTTGGCTCCATGTTGGTTGAGGTGTGCCAGTGCGTCTTTTGACTCTATCAGCACATTGACTTGAGCAGAGGCCGAGATTTCATTGATAACCTCAATCTCCAGCGGGTTGTATGGGAAGGCGATGGTGATATCCTTCCAGCCGTTCTCGACAAAATACCGGGCCATTGATACTGAGGAAGCGGTAATTGTATTGACTCCTTCATCCCGAAACCACTTCCCAACATCGGCTGACTGGTGTGTTTTGAAGTGTGGACGAAAATTCATGCCGTTTCTGGAAGCCTTTTCGGCCATTCTCTTAATATTGGCGCGGGTTTTGGCTTCGTCTACAACCAAGGTGGGTTTAGAGATAGAGATCATTTGGAGTCTGCTACTTTTTCAATAATTAAAGTTATGATTTCAGATAGGTAACTACCAGCATCAGGGCCGTACCAGCTCATCGTTCTGGATTCATACTTGGGAAGGTCATACCATTCGTCTTTTACGACGTAGCCACCATATCCTCCATTAAATGAGGTAATCACTAACTTCAAATTGTTGGCCTCTGCTACCGAATATAAAGCTGAGGAAAGCTCCCCAGAAAAGTCAAATGGGAGTCCTAAGAAGAGTGTATTGCCCAATAGCATCCCTTTTATCCAGAGTTCATAATCACCGAAAAGCCTTTCGAAAAGCCAATGCCTCAATTGCAGATTGCCTGTGACTTTTAATCCAGGAGCTCGCATGGGCAGCGCCAGCTCAAAAGAGGCAAGGTCTACTTTAGCCTCATATGGAGGATCAAGTAGTCTCAGCAAATCCAGGTTCCCGACCAAGCCGGTTGCCATTTCGTCAACTTCTTTCTGCTCATTTTCTGGGAAGTCCCCGGTGACATTACCCATACTTCCAACAGGCCCTGCCGCATACAGAGAAAAGTCTATTTCGTTTTTCGATTCGAGCATTCTGTTGAATTCCCCAGGAAAGTCTCCTGACACTTCACGATAATGTCTACTTAAACAGGTCGCATGCGCGGAATAAACCGTGAGGTACCCCTCAAGATCTCCACACTTGACTCCTAGAATTTTCATCAAAGGATCAGTTGTTCCTCGATCTTTTACCAACCTGTTGTAGATCAGTTCGGGCACTTGCAGTTCGTTGTAGGAAACAGCACCGGAAAGGGAGTTATTATGGGCCACTTCAATGGATTCAATGATCTTCTCCGCTATCTCTTCAACAGCAGTAACATCATACTCACCGGCAAAAAGATCTCCTACCGGACCAGGGGCCCATCCTCCAACGCTCGAGTGTGTGTGGGTCGCAGCAAAATAGATTTGATCTCGGGTCCACGACACAGGCAGGGACTCGTACACCCGATTGGCCAGGCTTGGGTGGATGATCAACAGATCTGCTGATACGAAAGCCACTTTATCCGCCCCATCATCAAACACGATCGTTCTGACCCAAATAGAATCGTGAATGCCTTCAAAAGTCTTGGGCTTCCTTCCGCCGTATCCTGCTAAGGGCAGTGTCCTCTTCGGGGTAATATTGACTTTAGCAAAGCCAACCTTCAGGCTATCCTTGGCTGATGCTGTATCAATATTCAGAGCTGCGACTTCCGTTTTCGCCTGCTGATAAAAGTCTTTGGAAGCATAGGGTCTCCGGTCCACTGTGGTGATGAGTGCATGCAGCAGCATCAACATGACCATGAGGGCCAGACCGATGGGATTGATCCATCTCATCAGCCTGCCCAGTTCTCTCTATCAAGACTTCTATATTGAATAGCCTCGGCTAAGTGCTCAATCTTGATCTCTTCACTTTGGTCCAGATCAGAAATGGTGCGTGAAACCCGAAGAATCCTGTCATAGGCCCGAGCAGAAAGTCCTAATTTCTCCATAGCCGTTTTGAGTAGCACTTTTCCAGCGTCATTGATTTTACAAACGTCCTTTACCATCTGTGATGGCATCATCGCATTGTGGTGGATTTCTTTGGTCGATTTGAATCGACTGGTTTGTAATTCCCGGGCCCTTTGAACTCTTTCTCTAATCTCCTCGCTTGATTCCGCCTTACGATCTGCCGTCATTTGATCAAACGAAACTGGTGTGACTTCCACATGTAAGTCAATTCGATCCAAAAGCGGCCCACTGATCTTATTCAGATATCGCTGAACGCCTCCAGGAGGGCAAACACACTCCTTTTCAGGATGATTATAGTAGCCACATGGACAAGGGTTCATACTCGCAATCAGCATAAAGTTTGCGGGATAATCCAGAGAAATTTTTGCACGGCTAATCGTCACCCTTCGTTCCTCGAGCGGCTGCCTCATTACTTCCAGAACAGTACGCTTAAATTCCGGCAGTTCGTCCAGGAACAGCACTCCATTATGAGCCAGCGAAATTTCACCTGGTTGCGGTATGCCGCCTCCGCCCACCAAAGCCACATCGCTTATCGTGTGATGGGGTGATCTAAAAGGTCGGTTGGAGATAAGGTTTGCTTCTGTCCCCAGTTTTCCCGCTACCGAATGAATCTTAGTAGTCTCCAGCGCTTCATGAAGTGAAAGCGGAGGCAGAATGGAGGAAAGGCGCTTCGCCAACATGGTTTTGCCAGCTCCAGGCGGGCCTACCATAATGACATTGTGACCCCCCGCTGCAGCTATCTCCAGTGCCCTTTTAATATTTTCCTGGCCTTGCACATCGCCAAAATCTACAGCGTAGGAATTCAGCTCATGTTGAAAAATATCTCTGGTATCATGGGCAAGTGGGGCTATCACTTTTTCTCCTGAAAGGTGGTCTATTGCCTCTTTGACAGTTTCTACTCCGATTACATCAAGGTTATCAACAATAGCCGCTTCAGAGGCATTTGCCTTAGGCAAGATAAATCCTTTAAATCCCTTTTTACGAGCTTCAATCGCAATTGGCAATGCTCCTTTGATGGGCCTCAAAATCCCATCTAAAGACAACTCCCCCATGATCACATATTGATCCAATTCATCGGCCATGAATTGCTCCGAAGCCGCCAGAATACCCAAGGAAATCGGCAAGTCATAAGATGAACCTTCCTTTTTAATATCTGCTGGAGCCAAATTCACCACGACCTTCTGCCTTGGCATTTTATAGCCAAAGTATTTTATCGCAGACTCTACCCGTTGCTCTGATTCCTTCACTGCCGAATCTGGCAGACCCACCATGAAAAACTTGGTTCCCTGACCCACATTCACCTCAATGGTAATAGTGGAGGCATTTACCCCATAAACAGCACTTCCGAAGGTTTTTGAAAGCATATAATATCAGTCGTATTGCGTAAAAATATCAGAAACACCTAACGTATTGAGGCTATTTGTCTGATTCTAAAAGCAATATCAATATATGGACAACTTTAATATGAATCTCCTGGATCCTGTCGGAGTAGCCTTCATGCGGGACACGAATCTCCAAATCGGTCGCCTCCGCTAGCTTTCCTCCTCCATTGCCGGTCAAAGCGATGGTTTTCATGCCTGCTTTTCTCGCTTCCTCAAATGCTCTGATCACATTAGCAGAATTTCCACTGGTGCTAAACCCCACCAGTACATCCTCTGGTTTTCCCAGCGCCTGCACATGGCGTGCGAATATTTCTTCAAATCCAAAATCATTGGCCACACAAGACATATGTGTAGGGTCTGAAATAGCTATTGCCGCAATGGGCTCCCTGTTTTTTCTATAGCGACCTGTGAGCTCCTCCGCAAAATGCATGGCGTCTGCATGAGACCCGCCATTTCCACAACTAATTATTTTTCCTCCGGATTCAATAGACGCTTCGAGCATTTCTGCTGCCTTTTCCACACTGCTAAGCAAGGTATCGTCTGATAGAAAAGCATCCAGTACCTCTTTTGCTTGAAGAAGCTCCGCTGTAATAATTGATTTGCTACTCATGGTGAACTAGCCAGTCAGGTCATCCCACTTAAGTTCGACAAAACCGTCCTCGGTTAATTCTTCCTGAGCTTTATCATAGAGTAAACCTTCGAGTTTTTTGATCTCTTGTTGTGCCTCCTTCAACTTTTTGCGCTCTTGAGCGAAATAGACATTTTCAACGATGATCTCAGCTGTCATTAAGAAGCATAGTATATAGAGTAGCTTTCTGCCAAGCACAGGCAAATCCGAGAAGTACTTGTACCAACCCCAGTCTCTGAATACATCCAGCGCATCATACAAATTGATAGAAATCAGTAGGACCGCTATGATGCTAGCTACATAAATGACATAGAAGAATATTCTTGCGGTTCTCATCTCTGCGAAGAAGTCCGAAAGTTAGGACAATTATTTCTTGGACTGAAATTCTTTAATCGAAGGATTGTGTTTGCAGCAATGTTTGATACAACCCTCCGGTATTGGAAAGATCCTCATGCTTTCCTCTTTCAACAATTTTACCATCGGCTACCACCAATATTAAATCAGCTTTTCGAATAGTGCTCAATCTGTGAGCAATGACCAATGTCGTTCTATCCTGCATGACTCTGAAAATGGCCTCTTGTACCAGTGTCTCTGATTGTGAATCAAGGGCAGATGTAGCTTCATCGAGAATTAACACTGGCGGATTTCTCAAAATGGCCCGGGCAATGCTTATACGCTGACGCTGACCTCCGGATAGTTTCAGTCCTCTCTCGCCTATCATCTCGTTCACGCCTTCAGGCAGTTTCTTGATAAAATCAGCAGCATTTGCCTTTTCTGCGGCCTCCCAAATCTCCTCCTCGGAAGCATCCGGCTTTCCAAAGGCTATATTTCTCGCAATGGTATCGTGAAACAAGATCGACTCCTGTGTCACAATTCCCATTAACCTCCGCAATTCATTAAGGTCCAAATCCCGCAGATCGATGCCATCTACCGATACTTTACCGGCTTTGGGATCGTAAAAGCGAGGTAATAGATCCGCGATTGTCGACTTCCCACCCCCTGATGGACCTACCAATGCCACCACCTGGCCTTTTTCTAATGTGAAATCGATATCCTCGATGACTAAATTGTCCTCATACCCAAACGCCACTTGCTCAAATTGAAACTTAGAGAAGGGGGCAGCAATACTTTTAGCATCTGGCTTGTTGGAAATTTTTGGCTCGGCATCAATTAACTCAAAAACCCTCTCCGCCGACACCAATCCTTTCTGGATATTGCCTATGGCCTTGGAAAAGGATTTTGCTGGATTGAGAATCTGAGAGAATATCACCAAAAACCCCACAAAAGATGCTCCTGTCAGGCTGGACGAGTCCGTAAGCACCAAGGAGCCACCGATTAATAAAATCGCAGATAAGACCAACACTCCAAAAAACTCCGAAACCGGATGGGCCATACTCTGCTTAATGCTCATCCTAACGTTATGCCTGCTATAGCGGTCTACCTCCTCATTAAAGCTTTGAAGAATGTATTTGCGAGCATCGAAGGCCTTTATAATTCGGATCCCAGTCAATGCCTCGTCCAGTATCGCGGTGATATTCGCCAGCGCGGCCTGACCTAATCTGGCTCTTCTTCTGAGTCTTTTAGTGAGATATGAAATGGCCCCTCCTGAAAGCGGAATGATGGCCATAGTGTACAGCGTCAATTCCACCGATATATTGAAAAGCACGAAAAAGAAGCCAATGATGAGCAGAGGTTCCTTTACCAGTGCTTTCAAAACTCCCACTACCGTACCCTCTACTTGCTGGATATCTGTCGTAATCCTCGTAACGACATCTCCCTTCTTTGTTGAAGTAAAATAGCTAAGGTCAAATTTTGAAGTTCTGTCAAATGCTTCTTTCCTGAAGTTGGAAATAACCCTTACCCTTATCTTGGCTATGAGATACGCGCTTAATATGCTGAAGACATTTGAAAACAGAAAAGAGGCGATAATCAAACCCGTCACGAAATAAAGTGCTGCCAATTTCCCCTCCAGGAAAATCGTTTCTTCAAACCTGAAATAAAAAAGGTCCTTTAAGTAGGCGAAAGACCATGAAAATACGGGCTCAGTGGGCGCTCCCACTTCCTTCTCTTCAAAGAGAATTTGGAATAAAGGGATCAACATGGATATGTTGATTACGCTGAAAAAAGAATGTAATACTGTAGAGACGATATACAGAGGCAATCCTTTCCCGTAGGGGCGTCCGTATCTCAGAATCCTTAAAAAAGTACTCATTAGAAGAGGTAGTTTCTTCTCGCAATATTCCAGCGAAGACCTGAAAAGAAGATATTGGAATCCATACTTGGTGACCCTTCACGGTCTTCAACTCTACGGATTAACTGAACATCAAAAAATAAATTGTGCATCAGCTGATAACTTCCAGTAAACTGAAAAAGAGCCAGATTGGAGGCAATTCCCTGTCCTTGCCTATTATCAAAATCATTTTCGAGTCCTACACCTCTATTTTTAGTGTTGATCAGCGGATCTCGCCCTATACTAAAGCCGCCTACTGGCCCGGATCCATAATCAGCGAAAAGCATCGTGCCTTCCAAAACAAGCTTTGGTAGTGGCTGAAAATTCCCGGTAATCAGAAGCTCCCGAAAATTAGCTCCAAGTGGATGGGCTAAGGGTTGTCGATAATGAGTATAGGATGTGAAATCACCATCATGCGCATAAGTAAAGGGGCGCGCCTGGTTGAACTCCACTTGCCAATTCAGTGTAGGAACGATAAAGTCAAAATGCTTCAAGCCAAGCTGAAAACCATATTTATTACCCCACCAGCCACTGTTGGATAACAACTCACTGATGACCAGCTCGTCTAAAGTAAACTGCCCATACAGCTGCATTTTCTTCCAGAGGTCCCAGCTAAAATCCATTCCTACAATGACATTATCTGCACTACCATCTTGCTGCTCAGCCGCTCCATAGAATATGATAGGGTTCAGATATTCTGGTTGAAAATCTGTACCACCCAGCGAATCGGGACGACCATGAAGAACAGATTCAAACAGACCAAGATGGAAGTCATCGGTGATGGCGATATCTAAATGATGTAGAGCGAAGTACTTTTTTGGATACGATTGAGATCCAAGGGTACCACCTTCAAAAAAGAATACATCGGCTACCATTTCAGCAAAAATGTTGGTGTATTTGATCTTCCAGACCTCTATGGTCAACCTTAGATACGGATAGGAGTTACTGAAATCAGACAGTATCAGTGACCTTTTGCCGTTTCCGATAAAGTGCCTCCCAAAACCAAATTGAGCTGATATGTGCTTGGTGACTCCAAAATCTACATAACCCTGCGCTCGCAAAAAGTCATAAGCATCTCCTCCAAACTCTTTCCAGAAGCCTTCATAGGGTATAATCCCAACTGTGTCCTGCACATTTTGTACATAAGACGGTAATCTCAGTTGGTTCTCATGGATAAAAGTGTAAAAAGACACTTTGTTATCTATGGTGCCTCTTATATCTATTCCACGAGTATTCACGAATAGTGGGCTAGAAACATCGGCATCATAGCCAACTCCCAACTCACCAACCGGGTTGACATGCAGATCAAAGTCTTCATTAGAGACACTTACCAGGTCAGATCGATACTTGTAAAAAGCCCCCAGAAATGGTTTATCCGCGGCACCAAAGAGTGAATCACCAAGGTATTCCCGTGACTCCATCAATAGAAAATTCCTATTATACGACAGCTTCTTATTATTTCCACCATCAAATGAATACGCCAGATGGTGACCTTTTTTTCTGGAATAGGGTTTCACGGAGGTGAAGAACAGATCTTCCGATTGTACAGCTATCTGATCCAGGAGTTCATAGCTTCTGGTGTTCAACCTGAAGTCAGTGGATTGACTCCTGACCTCACCAGAAAAGACCAACACAAGCGCTAACCCTAAAAAAAGAGCTAAGAACTTCTTTTTCCGTCCAATAAAATACAGACAAGACTTTTCCTTAATAATAAAAGCTTCTAAATTTGCAGTCCTTTTCAAAAATCGTTGAAATCTTCGGTTGCTGAAAAGACAAAGAAACGAAAGAGAAAATGAAAAAAGACATTCATCCTGATTATAGAGAGGTAGTTTTCCTTGACACGACTAGTGATTTTAAGTTTTTGACTAAATCAACCATGGCCACTAGCGAAACTATCAAGTGGGAAGACGGCAATGAGTATCCTCTTGTGAAGGTAGAAGTTAGTTCTGCATCTCACCCATTCTACACTGGCAAGAAAATCTTCCTTGATACTGCTGGTAGAGTTGAGAAATTCAACAAGAAATACAAAAAGAAATAATTATCTGATCATCTCAGATAGCAAAAAGTCTTCGGTACCTGCTGAAGACTTTTTTATTTTTGGCAGATGCAAATAGCATTGATTGATTCGGAGGAATCCAGAGCTCATCTTCTTCCTCTTTGTTTCCTCAAGCCCATCTCAGAACTCCGTATCGGAATTCTCACGATCCGAGAAAAATGGGAGAAATACTTCTCTCAAGAGCTATTGACAATTTCTGCTGACTACCTTGAAGCCAAATTCAAAAAAGCCAAAGGAGGCGGGTTCTGGGTTCAGAGTAATTTGCTCCCTACCCAAGAACTTAAAGAGGCCATTCTATCCCTAAAACCTGGCGAGTGTCTCATCCAAAAGGACATAATCTTAGCCGGCCATGTCGAAGATTATGCATCAGTCGGGAAAGCATCCCAACAAATTGAATTTCAAGGTAAGGTAGATCACGTCACTGCGCCTTGGGATTTCTTCAGGAAGAATGGAGAACAAATAAGAGCTGACTATCAGCTTATCACCAAAGACCGTCAATCAGAAGCCCTATCTGACCCCCATACAATAGTTTATGGTCAGGACATCTTTATAGAAGAAGGTGTCTCTATCAAAGCTGCTGTACTCAACGCAGAAAACGGACCTATCTATTTAGGTAAAAATGCTACTATCCATGAAGGTGCGCTGATAAAAGGTCCTTTTGCCATTTGTGAAGGTAGCCATGTGAACATGGGAGCTAAGATCAGAGGGGACGCAACAGTGGGACCCTTTTCAAAAGTGGGGGGTGAATACTCTAATAGTCTTATCATGGGCTACAGCAATAAGTCTCATGATGGCTTTTTGGGAAATTCGGTGATCGGGGAATGGTGTAACATCGGGGCAGCTTCAGACAGCTCAAACCTGAAGAATAACTATAGAAATGTACAGGTATGGAGCCATGCCACTAATAGATACGAAGATACCGGACTGCAATTCTGCGGTTTGATCATGGGAGATCACTCCAGATGTAGCATCAATACCATGTTCAATACCGGTACCGTAGTGGGAGTGAGTGCAGGTCTCTTTGGAACAGACTTTCACAAGAAATTTGTACCATCATTCTCATGGGGAGGTCGTGAAAAATACAGTACCTATCGCCCTGAAAAGGCATTCGAGACTATGGAAATGGTGATGCAGCGAAGAGATAAAACACTTGACGAATCGGATAAGCAGATCCTGCAGCATGTGTTTGAAGTAACCGCCAAGAATCGAACCTGGGAAAAAAAGTAGTATGAGATTCTCTCAGATACCCGGCAATCAATCTATCAAGGATTCCCTTTTGTCTTCACACAAAAGAGGGGCCGTGGCGCATGCTCAGCTCTTTGCTGGCACTGAGGGAGGAGCCTCCTTATCAATGGCATTGGCGTTCTCACAGTACATCTTATGTGAGAATAAACTGGATGATGACGCTTGCGGCGAATGTCCGTCCTGTCAGAAAGCTGGAAAGGGAGTACACCCCGACATACATTTCTTCTATCCGAAGCCCGCAGCTAAATCGGATCCGGCCTTGGTGGCCAACATGCAGAAGCAATGGAGATCTTTTATCCAGGAGCAACCCTATGGCGATCTTCAAACTTGGCAAAAATTTGCTGATATAAATGACAAAGCGGTCCAGATACATAAGGAGGAAGCTAAAAATATCATCAAGACGGTCAGTCTTAAGTCCTTTGAGGGTAATCATAAGATTTTGATTATCTGGTATGCTGAGACCATGAACATTGCCGCGGCTAATGCTATCCTGAAAGTGCTGGAAGAACCACCTGAAAAGACGCTATACTTTTTGGTAAGCTACAATCTGGAAAATGTGATTACCACCATCACATCCCGAACTCAACTTGTGAGTATTCCGACATTTAGCCAAGATGAAATCTCCGATTTGCTTCAAAAAAGCGGAATTGGCGAAAACGAAGCTATAAATGCAAGTAGAATTGCTGAGGGCAGCCTGGTAAAAGCAGAAAAGGTACTTCAATCTGGGAGTGACCTGGCATACGGTGACTTTCAAACCTGGATGAGGGCTTCTCTTAAGGGTGACTTCTCGGACCTGGTAAAAAGAAGCGAAACCTTCTCTCAAAGTGGGAAGGGAAATCAAGCAGCTGAACTAAGGTATGCGTTGAACCTGCTTCGTGAATCCATGGTAAGTCTTTGTAACCAAACCTCTTTAAACCACGTGATGGGTGATGAATTGGTATTTATTCAGAAGTTTGGGGCAACCGCTCAGCTAGAGAAGCTGGAAAAAATGTACGAAAAAGTAAATGAGGCGCTTTATCATCTGGAAAGGAACGCCAATCCGAGAATAACGCACCTGAGCTTATCAATAGACTTCACCAAAATTCTAAATCAAGGATAGCCGATGACTATCAAAATTGGCACCAGAAACAGCAAACTTGCCATGTGGCAAGCTGAATTTGTGAGAGACGAATTACTTGCAGCAGGCTGTCAAGCAGAAATAGTTGGTATAGAAACGAAAGGTGATAAAGTGCTAAATACGTCTATCGCTAAGATTGGCAGTAAAGGGGTATTTACAGAAGAGCTAGAAGAAATGCTGCTTGATGGCCAAGTGGACATTGCCGTACATAGTGCCAAAGACTTACAGTCCGATCTGGGAGATCATTTTCAAATCATTGCATTCTCCGAACGAGAAGCGGCGCATGACGTGATTGTCAGCCACCAGAAGATAAATCTGACAGATAAAAACCTGATACTTGGCACCTCATCCACGAGGAGAGTGGCCCTATTCAAAAGATTCTATCCGCATATCAAGACAGTTGATATACGTGGCAACCTTCAAACCAGAATCCGAAAAATGGAAGAAGGAGCTTGTGATGCACTAGCACTGGCCTATGCTGGCGTCCACCGAATGGGCTATTCGGATTTAATCAAGCAGGAACTGTCCTTTCAAGAGTTCATACCTGCAGTAGGTCAGGGCGCTCTGGCCATTGAAGCGGCAAACTCTCTTGACCCTGAAAAAATTAAGGTCGTGCGATCCGCTATCAATCATGAATCGACAGAAAAGCTATTGCTAGCCGAAAGAGCTTATTTGAAAGTTTTGGATGGGGGCTGCAGTATTCCTGCTTTCGGTATGGCAGAACCAGGAGTTAATCATGATGTATCGATGAGAGGTGGAATAGTTAGCCTGGATGGAAAAACATTAATATTGAAAGAAATTTCCGGGAAAGACCCTGAAACAATAGGCAGCACACTGGCCAATGAAGTTTTGGAAGCAGGTGGTGCCGAGATTCTTAGAACGATTAAAGAAAAGCTATAATCATGATCAAAAAATGCTTATCCGCAGTAGTAATGGCGTTGGTATTGGTGGGATGCGGCCCAGGAGAAAGCGAATCAGTAGATTATCTCATTACTATAGAGACGCCAAAGGGCGATATGAAAGCCATACTATATGATGAAACTCCTTTACACAAAGAGAATTTCATTAAGCTAGCCAAAGAGGGAAAGTACGATAATACCCTTTGGCATAGGGTCATTCAGGAGTTTATGATTCAGGGTGGTGATGTTTACGGAGGCAATCAAGAGCCGGAAGGTGGAAGAATACCTGCTGAGATCGTCCCTGGTAAGTTTCATGTAAAAGGGGCTCTGGCAGCTGCCAGACAAGGCAATCAGATTAACCCTGAAAGAAAGTCCTCTTCTTGTCAGTTTTACATAGTACAAGGACAACCTTACGACATGCTTGTTACGGACCTGGGCCTCCTCAACGCCAAGTTCGGTGAGATGTGCAACAATGATCCTCAAAAGCATCAAGAGGTAATCGAAGGTTATCAGGAGGCCATTGCTGCAGGTGGGCAAAGAGGGGCGATCAACTACATCTCCTCTAAAAAAGATTTAGTAGCAAAAGAGACAGAAACCGACTTCTACAAGCCAATGGCAGCCGGCGCTGAACAGGCTTACAAAGCTGCCGGAGCCGGAACGCCCTTCCTGGACAATGAATACACCGTGTTTGGGATGGTGGTAGAAGGATTAGACGTGATTGACAAAATTGCTGCAGTACAAACCGCTCCTGGCGACAACCCGTTGGAGGATCTGGATATGCAGGTGAGTGTGAAGGAAGTACTCAAAAGTGAGATTACTGAAAAGTACGGGTACGAATATCCCATCAAGCAATGAGAATACTTCTATTAGGACTAGCAGCCTTCTTCGCTTTTGGCGCTATCGCGGGAAAACCCAAACCAAAAAAGAAGGATGAGCTGGTGATTATCCATACCGAGTTTGGGGATATGACAGTGCTCCTTTATGAGGAAACACCCTTACATAAAGCTAACTTCTTGAAACTGGCAAGGAATGGTAACTACGATTCTACCATATGGCACAGGGTCATTGAGGATTTCATGGTGCAAGGCGGAGACGTAACTAAAAAATCCGGATTGACAGATTTCGATAATGAAATGATCGAAGCTGAGTTTGTCAAGAAGTTTCACCATAAAAAGGGAGCTTTGGCAGCAGCCAGGACCAATAATCCCGAAAAAAAGTCCTCCTCATGCCAGTTCTACATTGTTCAGGGCAAAGTTTTTGACAGAATGGAACTAGAGATAGATGAGCCCAAGCTGAATCAAGGACTAGGACAATTATTGGCAATGGCTGGAACCGATACGATACGTCAAAAGCTCCAGGCTATTGCTGAAACGCGAGACAATGAAAAATTCAGAACCTATTGTGCCTCCTTAAAGGGAGTAATTAAGGAGCATACTGGAATAGATGCCGTAAAGGAAATGTCTCCAACTAGAATCAATGACTACTCCACAATAGGGGGAACACCTCACCTGGATGATACCTATACGGTCTATGGCGAGGTAATTGAAGGGATAGAAGTCGTTGATAAATTAGCAGCAGTGGAAACGCTTCCGGGCGACCGGCCGAAAGAGACAGTCTATATGACCATGGAAGTCTTTGTTGAAAAGACTAAAAATATTACTGAGAAATACGGATATGTCTATCCACCTGTAGAGAAGAAGAAAAAGTGATCGGAGCTCAGATTAAAAGCATTTCAATATGAAAATACTTATAACAGGTGCCAACGGACTATTAGGGCAGAAGCTAGTTGAACTACTGGAGCAGGAACCATCGGTTACGACCATAGCCACAGGACGGGGAGCCAATAGAAACAACAGCGGTTCATATATCTATGAAACGATGGACATCACGGATGCCGAGGCCGTAAGCCATATTATACAAAAGCACCAGCCAGAGGCCGTTATTCATACTGCCGCGATGACCAATGTCGATCAATGCGAACAGGAACAGGCAGGCTGTTGGAAGCAGAACGTAGAGGCAGTTCAAAACCTGGTTAGTGCATGTGAACAAACGAGTTCCTTCTTACTTCATCTATCAACAGACTTCATTTTTGACGGTGAAGAAGGTCCATATGATGAGGAAGGCACACCAAATCCCATTAGCTACTATGGTGAAAGCAAACTGGCTTCCGAAAAAATATTGTTTGACAGCTCTTTAAACTGGTCTATCGCGAGAACGGTCCTTGTTTATGGTATCGTGCAAGATATGAGCCGGTCTAACATTATCCTATGGGTAAAAGAGAGCCTGGAGGATAGAAAAGACATAAAGGTGGTAAATGATCAGCTCAGGAGCCCAACCTTAGCCGAAGATCTGGCCATGGGTTGTTGGTTGATCGTCAAAAACAAAGCACAAGGTATATTCAATATTGCGGGGAAAGATTTACTCACCCCATATGATATGGCCTGCAAGACCGCTGAATTTTTCAATTTGCAGACAGACACCATTCAAGAAGCAGATGGAAGCATCTTCACCCAGCCTGCAAAACGACCTCCAAAAACTGGTTTAATCATAGACAAAGCGAAAGAGGAACTTGGTTACAATCCAAGAAGCTTTGAAGAAGGCATCGCGATTGTCAGTGAGCAGGTGTCAGCAGCCAATAATTAATTCTAGTCTGCTAATGGAAGCCAAAATCGATAATTTCAATGCATGGCTGCACTGCTGCGATGAGCAAATCCTGAAATCAGATTTGGAAGAACTTCTAAATAAGTCAGGGTTTAGTATTCTCAACTTTATGGAACACGCCTTTGAACCTCAAGGCTATACGGCCATTTGGTTGTTGGCTGAAAGCCATTTCGCACTCCACACATTTCCCGAAGAAAAAAAGTCCTATATTGAAATCAGCAGTTGCAATAGCGACCTATTTGTGAATTTCATTGTGGCATTCAATGACTATCAAAAAAAGTATCCCCTTACCAATTAATCTTGTTTTTAAGAAGATAGCTCTGTTCATTGGAGTCATTTCAACTTTTGGATGGACCCTTAAAGTCTTTAGGCACCATTTCGACTTTCATCCTTCCGACCTTTTACCGCTATCTCTCTGCTTTGTATTGCCTTTTCTGTTAATAAAGACACTGGGAATAAAAGTCAAAACACCTAGCATACTGGCTATTCTCATTATCCAAGTTCTCCTCATCACACTTTTGCCACTTACAAGATGGTTCTTAAGCTTTACAGACTATAGCTGGAGCTTGTGTTACATCGTTCTTTTGGTCAGCGGTGTTTTATTGTTTTCCTGGAGAGGCCAATGGACATTGTTGCCCATTTCTCTGATAGTAGTATGGTCTTTACCTTATGCTTTTGATGGTAATCAGGGGCTATATTTTGATAAGCTAGTCAGCAGTGAGTCGACAAGAAAAGCCGAAATACATCAGGTATCCTGGAAGTCAGAAAAGTGGCATTATGTCAATGGAAGGCCTGAATTCTCTACTGTGGATCAGCACATGTATTTTGAACCACTAGTTCATCCCATCATGCACCTAAAGCCTCAAGGAAAGGTTCTATTAGTTGGTGGGGATAATCAAAAAGCACTCGAGGAGATACGGAAGTTCGCTCAGGATGTTGAATGGATTGCCTGGGATCAGGAAAGAGTGGGCGAAAGTACACCTCAATCTATTTTCCAATCACTTACCTCAAAAGAAGGTCATTATTCAGCCATCATAATCGACTTGCCAGACCCTACTTCAATGCAGCTAAATGAATACTACACAAGTGAATTCTATTCGATATGTTTCAAAGCATTGCAGGAGAATGGGCTTTTGGTCACCCAATCTCTATCTCCTTATTCAAAATCGGGACTTTCGAAAATCATCGAGAACACATTACGATACACAAGCTTTGAGACACTTCAATACCACAATCAGGTGCCAACACTAGGACAGTGGTCCTGGACAATTGGAGCAAAAAGTATGAATAAGGTTCAGTTAAGATCTGCCCTGTCGTCCATAAAGCCAAAAGTGAAGACAGTTTGGTGGAATCAAGAGGCCATGCAAATGATGTTGAGTGGTGGTAAGCACCAGTTCTTCTATTCAGATCACTCAGACATAAACTCTATCGAAAGCCCATTACTTCATACCGCTCTTAATGCTACCCTATGAATTGGCTTTTTTCTAAAAAGCACGATTTGCTCATTCTCTTCTTTCCAGTGTGGCTTTGCTGGGTAGGTGCCTTTTCACTACCTGAGGAAATCAGAGGGATCGAAGCACCACTATGGGTTTGGGTCGTGTTTGTTTTAGGGATAGACGTTTCCCACGTGTGGAGTACGCTATTCCGTACATACCTGGATAAGGAAGAATTTAAGAATCATCGAAAAACCTTGATTACCGCTCCTTTGCTCGGGTTTTTATTAGCTTTTGTATTGGCTTCTATCTCTATTTTCTGGTTCTGGAGAGTGCTGGCCTATGTAGCGTTGTTTCATTTCATCAAGCAGCAATATGGGTTCATGCGTATTTATAAAGCCAAGGCAAAAGACTTTAAGAAACAATGGCTGAAGGATGATTTCATTATCTACCTATCCATGCTGTATCCAGTCCTCTTCTGGCACTTAGGTCCCCATCGGGATTTCAGCTGGTTTATGACTGGTGATTTTATTACATCCCCTTCGTTGCTGGGTTCGGCGCTACTTCCCATTTTCAATGTGCTTTTTTTCCTGCTTATAGGCTTATGGTTTATCCAGGAGTTAGCAACAAGTACCAAGTTGCCGATAGGAAAAGTGCTGTGGGTTCTGACCACTGCTGGCAATTGGTACATCGGAATTGTACACTTCAACTCTGATGTTATATTCACCATCACCAATGTGGTCGCGCATGGAGTGCCCTATGTGGCACTGATCCTCTTCTACCAAAAAGGTAAAACCAGCTTCACCGGGGTATCAACTTATCTACCAATGGCAGTTATCGTCAGTATCCTGGCATTAGCGATGGTTGAAGAATACTTTTGGGATCTATTGGTGAACCAGGAAAAGAAGGCTTTTTTCTCTTCCTTTCTTCCCTACTTTGAATCACCTATTAGTTGGATTTGGGTGGCCTTTTTCACCGCGTTGCTTTCGCTACCTCAGATTACCCATTATATCATTGATGGTTTTATTTGGAAAAACAACAAGGCTAACCCCTACTTAAAAAAGATTTTGCTGGATTGAAAAGAAGGGATTTCATACAAAAAGTGGCTATCGGCTCCACACTTCCATTTTGGTTGCAAGGATGCGATTTATCTGGTCTAAGCTCCTTTCCGATTGAGTTCAGGTCTGCTCAGAATACAGGACACCTGATTAGGGAAAGCCTGAATTGGCCAAAGACCAACGGTGGATCAACGGAAACGCTTATTGTGGGTGGAGGACTTGCAGGTTTAGCTGCCGCATATACCCTAAAGAATCGACCATTTGAATTGTTTGAACTCTCAGACAGATTCGGCGGCACAGCATCCAGTACTAACCTAAATGGTATCAATATATGCCAGGGTGCGCACTATGACCTGGACTATCCATCTTACTACGGAGAAGAAGTACTGGGACTGTTGGAGGAATTAGACATTATAGAATATCAACCCTGGAAAAAGATGTGGTCCTTTCTGGATCGACAACACCTAATCCCCGGCAATCGAAGACAGCAATGCTTTGAAAACGGAAAAATCAGAGGAGATGTGATTCCTGAAGGGAAAATCAAAAAACAGTTTCTTGAAATCATTCGCTCTTATGAAGGTCAGTTACCGATGCCCACGCGACTCACAGCACCAGAGCTCCAAAAGTTAGATAAAGTTGACTTTCTGAGTTTTTTAAAAGAGCGGATGGCGGTGGATGGCGATTTAGAGCGTCACCTAGACTACCACATGATGGATGATTATGGTGGTATAACTTCCCAGGTTTCTGCATTAGCTGGCTTACATTACTTCGGCTGCCGACCTTATTATCGAAAGCATGTGGAGCTTTTTTCCCCGCCCGATGGCAATGCTTACTTTGTCAATAGAATTACCCCAAGATTGCCTCAACAGCATCTTCATTTAAACCACGTAGTAGCCAAAATTGAAAGGTCAGGTGACGGATTCGAAGTGACAGTACTTGATGTCCACAACAAAAGGACACAGACCTGGAAGGCGGAAAGAGTCGTTTACGCAGGTCAAAAACATGCGTTGAAATTCATTTTCCCGGAAGAGGCTCACCTGTTTGAAGATAACGAATATGCTCCATGGATGGTAATAAACTTTGTCTCACCGCAAGAAGCTAACTCCTATGGCAAGTGGCAAAACGAATACTTAGGAGAGGATCCTTCCTTTCTTGGCTTCATTGACAGTAGCGTACAAGACCAGTCTCAATTAAATGACCAAAGGGTATTCACCGCTTACTACTGTTTAGAACCAAAGGACCGTGAATATC
>CAZZHO010000043.1:20898-29122 GCA_964653795.1 uncultured Roseivirgaceae bacterium
GACCAAAGGGTATTCACCGCTTACTACTGTTTAGAACCAAAGGACCGTGAATATCTATCTACCATAGTTGATCATCAAAAAGAGATTGTCCAATCCACTCTAACTAAGATTGAAAAATTCCTGGATAGGAAGATAGCTGTGAAAACTAGTGGCATTCATGTTATGGGCCATGCTATGGCCATTCCGAAACCAGGATTTCTTTTCCCTGACTTTAGCCAGAGCCAACTTCAATATGCTGGTGTAGATGCAGGACGACTGCCGCTATTATTTGAAGCTTTGGACTCAGGAGTAATAGCAGCTCAAGGCTGAACTACCTTTTTATCCTCTTCAATTCTTCGAGATCGTTTAGAGCAGTTTGCAATTCACGCTTGATCTTCACCTGCTTCTCTCTTGAAGCATCGCGGAAATTGTCATACTCTCTTTGCAGTGCCTGGTACTCTTTGTTCGCTTTGTCGGTCACAGCGTAACTGTTTTTGTACATAAACCCTAACCATCCTGCTACGGCCAACAAAATGAATGCAATAGACCATACAATCGCATGATACGTACTCTCTGGAATTTCAGAACCAAGGAAACTCACAGAACCGACACTTGATTGGGCTATAATAAGTTCCTGCTCCTTCGTTTGCAACTGGGCTTGTGCATTTTCTTTCTCCTCATTCGCAGCCATGGCCATAGCCTGGTATCTGGCTATCTCAGAACTATTAGTTGAGAGCGTGTCCTGCACCTCCGACCATAAATTCTGCAGTCCTTCTCTTGTGATTACCTTGTATATCTGATACGTCTCACTCTTTCTAAGCAAATCATCATATTTCTCATTCAAGGTGGACGGTTCATCCTGGGCATGAACTTGCCCAAAGAATACTAATATCATCACAACCAAAACACTTTTCTTCATCTCCGCAGCACTTAAGAATTTTTGATACCGCGAAATAATTGAAGATTTAAGAGAAGGGCAATTTTATTGCTTACTTCTCAATATAAATCCCATTTTCCTGCATTGTAATAGCGGTAAAGTACCGGATCGTGGAGTCTGTTAATTCGTACCTCTCCAATTGGCCCTTTGAAGACGGTCTTTCCAAAGGATGAGATCATGGTCAAGGCACTTTGATTCAGCCACTGAGTAGGGACGGGGATTTCTTCCTCCTGCAACTCTTCCTTGAGTGGCCTTTGCTTCACTGAGCCAATGATCCAACCCCATTCACCTAGGGTCAAAACCTGATTGTGCAATTTTAAGGTGTTGAAGCCAGCGGCTTTCATGGTCTCATTGATACACTTATACGCCTTTTCTGCATAATAGGGACTTCCAGCCTGGGTCACCATCAAGCCTTCAGCATTCAGTGATTGATGACAAAGCCAATAAAACTCTCTGGAATAAAGCCTTCCCAAGTCTACAGTTCTCGGGTCAGGGAAGTCAGCAATAATTACATCGAATTCATTTTTATTCGACTCTAAAAAAGTGAACCCATCTTGGTTGATAACTTGAACCTTAGGGTCCAGCAGTGATCCACCATTAATATTGAGCAGAACCGCGTGAGTACTTGCCAGCTCCGTCACCTTGGGATCCAAGTCTACCAGTACAATTTTTTCTAACCCATCATACTTTAGCAATTCTCTTACGGCCGCACCATCTCCTCCTCCTAAAACCAGGACTTTCTTCGGATTAGGGTGCAATAAAACCACTGGATGTACCAAAGGCTCGTGGTACAGGGGTTCATCCATCGTGCTTAGTTGCTGATGACCATTGAGAAATAGCCAATAGTCACCTTCACCATAGGTAAGGACTATCTTTTGATAGCGGGATTGCTCGCTGTATACTACTCGATCTTTATATCTAATCTTATCTCCCCATTCTACTATTCTCTGAGAAAACAGACCCGAGACAAATAACACCACAGCAATGACTATAATGCTCCAGAGTAAGTTCTTTCTAAGCTTTTCAGTCAGTTCTGACCATACAGCCCATAAAAGGATAATGGCCACTAAAAAATTTATTCCTCCAAGTACCGTAGGAGTATAGGTAAGCCCTAGGTGTGGCAGTCCAACAAATGCAAAAAAAACTCCTCCTGCCAGGCTACCATAATAGTCATTCTCCATCGCAGAAGAGATATTGACCTTAAGGCTTTCAAACTGTTGATTGAGTCTAACGACCAATGGAATTTCCATGCCAATCAACAAGCCTACCATTACACTCAGGAGATAGATAATTACCAAGGTCTCACCATAAATGGCAAAAACACTATAAACGATGGTGGTAATGTTCGAAGCAAGAACAGAGAGTGTGAACTCCAGCGCAACAAAGTTTCGAAGTAAGTCTTTTTCGAACCGGCGACTAATACGACTACCGAGCCCCATGGAAAAGAGCATAGTAGACACGATCATGGTGAACTGGAAAACCGAGTCACCCAAAAAATAAGTAGCTAATGTCGAGAGCGTATACTCCGATACAATGCCAGCCAGACCCGTTGCGAAAAGGGCGGCTTTGAGAAGTGTACTTGTGTATTTCAATTGGTCTTACAGCGACCAAACGATCAACATGGAGCCTCCTACATAAGCAAAGGCTTCCACAAGAGCGGCGCCCACATTGGGATGCTCCTGATTTACGATTTCATCAGTGAGCTTTTGACCCGGAAGTAGAATTTTATCACTCAAAAACCTGGCAATGGGCAAGAACAAAAGTCCGATGGAAACATCAACCGCTACATCGGTCAAAGTAATGGTCCAACTTTCGAAATCATGCATCAGCGCAAATCGGATCAAATTAGCAATCGCTATTACAGCACCCGCATAACCTACACCTACCGCTACATTATTCTTTTCAATATGTTCATGGATATCATATGGCGTGATCAGGTTATATACCAGGGAAGTAATGAATAGAATACCCTGACCCAGTAACCAGTAAAGTACTGCTGTGATAATAGGGCCACCGGTGCCATGCCCTTCACCATGAATAGCGCCTAGTACAATTAAACCAGTTGCAATGGCATTTGCTGCTTCTACAATACCTGTTCCGACATTCTTTTCCTCCAAAATCTCCTTCTTCAAATCGAATTTGGAAAGGATCAATTTGTCATTGATGATTAAAGAAATATTGAGGAGTATAACTGAAAGCACTCCGTAGATGCCAATGTTGATTAGATCTTCAACCAGACCATAACTATCTCCTAAAATCGCACTACCTATCGCCAATAGCAATCCAACATAGTATCCTACGTAGGCTGTCGCGAATGCGAAATTGTCATGCTCTACTAATTCATATCCAACTTTTACCCTGGGATGAAAGAGCTGATACACAACCTTCCCTACCAGAAATAACACGAAGCTGGCAAGAACGTAAATGATTGTGGTAATTGCGGCATCTAGAATGGTATGCATTGCTTTATTGTCAGGTTGAGATGATTATTTTCCGAAACTGCCTCCTCTTGACCGAGAGCTTCTGGAGGAACTTCTACTGCTGCTACTTCTGGTTGTTCTGCTGGCTACACGTCTCTTAAAATTTGAAGTGTTACGACTCCAACTGGAGCTGGAATTGGCGCTTCTATTGTAAGAACTTCCAGTTCCGTAATACGAAGAGCCTCCTGTTGTCGGACCATAATAAGTCCTACCAGTACCTCTGTAGTTTCTTCCCCAGTCATTGTAGTAAGATCGCTGAACCGGGTAAGAGCCCATTCGGAACAGACTACTCATGAATGCATACTGACCATAGAATGCCCAGAAGCTTGAGCCTCCGGAGTTGTTCCAATAGCCATATCTCGTATTTCCAACGTAGTTGTTATAACCTGGAGGTGCCACATTCTTAGTCAAAGCTCCGGTGCTGTCCCTTGCGGCAATCTCCATGCCCATGTCATTGACATACCGGTTAAACTCTTGCTTGCCAACTTCCTTCCAGTCAGTGGTTACTTCACGGATATCATTCTCATCCTTTCCTCTAACAATTTTGTATTGATGATAATATTTCTCAAAGAAATTGCCCTGTACATCCATGTCGTAAAGGATGATGGAAAACACCTCATCAGAGGGTAAATCCCTTACGATCTCATCAAGGGGGCTTTTTTTGTACTTGTCACCTCCTCCGCAGCTCAGAAGAAAAATGGCGCCTAGGAAAAGTGTTAATAGGGAAAAGTGATGCTTCATAACTTAGGGTCTATTATTGACCAGGTAGCAAATTGGAAATTTCGTGAGATTGTAAAACAATACCAATGGATGCCTCAAAAGTTTCCTCATCCCACTGTGTAATTGATAAGATCTTGTCTTCTTCATCATTGAGGTATTCGAAAGAAATCATCTCCTCCCAATCCTCCTTGGGTTTACCACAATCACGATAGTATCCGGCTGAATCAGAATCCAGATAGAATGTTTCTCCTTCATAGTGCAGCTGACGTGGAGCTTTTTCGTTTTTCACGATTTCATCTGCTACATCCTCGTCGATCTTTCTAATCTTGATAGGACGAAAAAACCCAAGATTTAGTTGACCATCGTCTTCAACACTTAGAAATGCAACGTCATCTCCACTGTCAATCTTGAATTCATGACTAAAGTTGTTGCTCCCCCAATCATATTCGTATTTCTCACGAACAATCCAGGATTTAAGGTCATAGTCCAGTACGAAACCAACATCCAGGTCAGTTATCTGGAGATTAGTGATGTCGTACTCTGGCTCCTTTTTCTTTTTGAAGGGATTAAACACTATTGAAAAGTTTTCTTGTACAGGTAAATACAACCCAAAGCCAGCAATGCAATGATACCTACTTTGAATAGAAATGTGAATACCACGCTAAACACCAAAATGAATAGCGTGATAATCAAAAAGAATCTTAGTGCATTGAAAATTGCCATCAGCTTATTTGTCAATACCTAGCTTGGCTTTCATCGCGGCCAAGTCATCAGACGCCTTCGTGTCAGAGCTGCCTAAAGCACTGTCTATCTCGTCATCAAGAGATTTAGACTCTCCAGCTATATCTCCATAAGCCTCAGCCAATGCCTCTTGCTGATTAACTTTCTCCTTCATTCTTTCCAACATGGAAACAGTACTGGAACTATCAATCTGAGCCATTTGCTTATTCACCTTGGCGGTAGCCTCACTTACCTTCACCCTGGCCTTCAGCGTTCTCAATTCATTTTCATACTTTGAGATCTCTGACTTCAATTTCTTGATTTTGCTATCAAGCTGTGCCACGTTGGTGTCAAATCGGTCTTGCTCATTTTTAGCCTGAGTCATAGCTTGTGCGAATTCCTCTTTTCTTGAAAGGGCCTCTGTCGCTAGTCTATCAGCCTCTGAAGCATCCATTTCGCCACCTTGTGCCTTTTTCAAAAGCAACATCGCTTTGTTCTCATAGTCCTGAGCTTTTGACTTGTTGGTTTGAAAGTCATTTTTGGACCGGATGGCCATGGCTTTCACTTCAGCCAATGCCTTTAAGCTGGAATCCAAATCCTTTTTCAAATCCCGAATACCCTGCTCGGTCATTTTGATAGGATTCTCCAACATCTCAACAGCTGAATGCATTTCAGCCTCACCTACTTTAAATAATCTCTTAAATACGTTCATGTCTTTGTTTCTTTATTTTTTACTAAATGCTATTAATTCATCAGAGTACTCACTCAACAAAAGTGCGAGAGAATTGAGTGTCGCTTCCAGTTCGTTCAAATCCAGGTTTTCACACTCGTGAGTATTTCTAAATAAAACTGTTCTCCCAGTCTCATCAAGAGCAAAGGCACCATGTATGATATCCCTGTTCTTGGCAAGGAGTTTCTTATAGACATCTCCTGAATCCTGGTGCAATTCAAAAAGATATTGTTCCACTATTACGATCGGGTCGGCAACGATCAGAACGACATTTTTCATGCCTTCTTCTTCGTTTTCTACTACGAACACACCTTCTTGCTCGTCTTCGGAGACGATATTAAAGTCTAGTTCCAGTAGATACTCTTTGACTTTTTCAAAGTTTTCGTTCATTGTTTAATGGTTTTGCGTTGTGAACCGAAAATACATATTCAGTTCCTTAATTCCAGATGGAGTTCTTTGTCTATTTATTAAACTGTATCTCGCATCGAAATTAATTACATTTACGCAGAGTTTTGATAAAAGTTATAGCATGGCTCAAAAAAGTAGCAAAAATCTTTCGTTCATAGGAGAGAATATAAAGAAGATCAGATTGGCCAAAAACATCAGTCAAGCTGATTTTGCAAAGCTTTTTGATCTGGCAAGAGCAAGTGTAGGGGCATACGAGGAAGGTAGGTCAGAACCAAAAATTGAAACTATCATACAAATTGCCAATACTTTTAGCTTATCTATTGACGTACTGTTGAAAAGAGAATTGTCCGTATCTGAGATCTATTCCATGAGCACGGTAAATGAAAAACTCAACAAAGCCCATAGACTGGTATCAGGCGCTTCCAAGACAGAACTATCCAAGTCCGTTTCCTTCCTGAAAAAAGAGACCATTGTGGAATATCTGGTTAGAAGGGAAAATCAAAGCTTCCTGAATGACTTGCCGAAAATTTCCATCCCCTTAGTCACGAGTGCTTCACTGATGGCATTTGAAGTTGATGGGAATGCCATGCGATACGGAGGTCAGGGGCTATTCAATAGAGATATTTTGATTGGTGAAAAAGTTGATCAATTATCCACTAAGCTGGAAGGAGAGGTCGTGGCATTGGTCACTAAAAATTCCTTGGTGATTAGAAGGGTAAAACAGGTCAATGATACTTCTGCGCTATTGCAGGCAGATGACCCCACTTACGAGGAAATGGAAATAGCTTCAGAGGAAGTGGTCGAAATATGGAAAGGCGTCGCCAGTTTTGCTAAACAGCTAAAAGGTCCGTCCCTACTGGAGCAACGTGTAATGAAGCTAGAAGAAAAGCTGAACAGCCTAGGTAAATAGCCTGTTTCGGATGCCGTTGATAGTCTCCCTGGTAATGAAACGAATGATAGAACCATTTGCTGATACATTTTGGGCAAATTGTCCATCCTTCGCCAGGGACTCTATTTGCCTGTCGTAATATCCTCCTTCGGCTAGGTCCAGGTATTTATCGGAAAAAGGATGAAGTATCAATTCCGGTATACCTTCAGCTTTATCCTCAAAAAAGGATTTAGGGAAATGTTCATCTAATAAAAATGGTCTGGCACACCCAACCACATCCAGTTCACCATTTTCAAGCACTTCATTCATGAAAGCCTTAGTCCGGAAACCACCTGTGACCATCAAAGGTGTCTGAGTTACCTCTCTGACCTTTTTAGCGAAATCCATGAAATAGGCTTCCCTTGATTTCGTAGAATCTCTTTTTTTCTGTTCCGTAATGAAAACGAGATTCTCATAGGTTCCTCCTGATATCTCCAGTAAGTCTATCCCTCGTTCTGCTAAGCCTTTGATAACAAAAATGGCATCCTCTTCTTCAAACCCTCCTCTTTGAAAATCTGCGGAATTGATCTTTACAGAGACAGGATAATCGGGCCCAAGCTTCTTTCTCGATTGCTCCACAATCTCAAATAAGAGTTTGGACCTGTTTTCGATGGAACCTCCCCACTGATCTTGTCTTTTGTTAGTTCTAGGGGAAAGAAACTGGCTCAGAAGATATCCATGCGCTGCATGAAACTGAATCCCAGTAAATCCCACATCCTTGCAAAAAGCAGCACCGTCCACAAAAAGGTGAATTGCCTCTTCAATATCACTGACGGTCATAGGAACCGGCTTGGCAAAGAATCCTAGCTTTTTAAGTTTTACATCCGATGCAGATTTCGGATTCAGATTAGAAAATATATTGGCCTGTCTTCCTGCATGGCTTATCTGAGCCCAGAAGTGTGTGTTGTTAGAAGTTGCCGAATCAATCCAACCAGAGAAAGCACTTTTATCTTGATCTCCACCAACAACCACGTTATTAGCTGACTCCAAATGCTTCTTATCAACAATTACATTGCCACTAATTAATAATCCTGCATCCTGCTGAGCCCAATGTTTGTACAGGGTCTCATGATACGCATTTGGCAGATGGTCAGCACCCGCAAGGCGCTCGGTCATGGCGGCCTTCGCTATTCTATTTTTGAGGATTGCCCCACAAGGAAGCTTAAGCTCTGACTGAATATTCAAGGCTGCACTTCGACGATCATCTCAATCTCTACAGCAATATTTCTTGGTAATGATCCCATACCCACTGCTGCGCGCGCATGCTTTCCTCTCTCACCAAATACCTCTACCATCAGGTCCGAGAATCCATTGATGACTTC
>CAZZHO010000044.1:0-3204 GCA_964653795.1 uncultured Roseivirgaceae bacterium
AGTCCTTTTCTTCCGGCTTCCTTGGACTTGACTGTTGGAGGTAGCTGCTGATGATCTCCAGCCATGATGACTCGGTCAGCTTTCATAATGGGCACCCAGCTCGCAGGTTCAAGGGCCTGAGAAGCTTCATCTATAAAAAGCGTGGTAAACCGACGCCCTCGTAAATAATCAGTATTGGCTCCGATCAAAGTACAAGCAATTACCTGGCTCTCCTGAAGGAGTTGGTGGATCATATGACCTTCCAGCATTCTGGCATCTTCTTTTAGCTTCTTAGATTCATTCAAAAGCATTCGCCTTTGCTCCTTCTCTTCCCTGCCAAACTTCCTTTTGTACTTCAATCCGATACCCCTCATCTCCTCTGCACGCTTCCTTAAATCCTTCAGCATTTTTGCATCGGCGTGCTGAGTCAACTGAACATCTATGGTATGGGATACTACCTCCTCATCCACCCTACCAGGATGGCCTAAACGTAGTACTCGTACATCCTCTACATGAAGTTTTTCAACCAAAAGATCCACGGCAGCATTACTTGCAGCACAAACAAGGACTTGACGCTCCTTTTCTAAGGTATTTTTGATGGACTGGACAATGGTGGTAGTCTTGCCTGTACCTGGAGGTCCGTGTAGCAAAGCAAGATCCTCAGCCGCATCCACCAAAGACAAAGCCCTATTCTGACTATCATTTAGTCCATAGCTATTTATCTCCTTTCGATGTTGAAATGAAGGAGTCTTTTTACCCAATAAAATGGGTATTAACTCAACTATCCTACCCTCTTCAGCTTTTCCCAAAAGCCTCATGGTTTTCTCCATTTCATCATAGGTAGATTCGTCAAAGAGAAGGTCGACTCCTATTTTACCATCATAAAGCCAGGGTGGGGGCTCGTCTTTATTCAGCACTATTCGCATAGTATTGTCCCCCATTCGGCTAACGACACCATTTACTGATCTTGTGATTTTCTCCTCGTACAAGAAAAGACTGACAGAAGCTCCTACTTGAAATTGATGCCTGCGCTCAGTTTCTTGTGTTCTCTCTACCTGAACTGTCCAGCGTTCACCTGTACCTAAATTCGAATTGACGATGGTCACCGGAAACCAAGTCACACCATCCTTGCGACGATCTTGAACAGATCTATTCCTGATTTTGAGCTCATATTGCTTTCTATCTTCAGCCCTCTCTTCTTTTAGCAACTGAAGGAGATGGGCGAAGTGCTCTTGATACTCAGTCAATGCTTTAGATATTGCTGAATGGTCGACTTTAGCGTCTCTTTGTCAGTAGTAAGGTCAGGATCGGCGTATATCTTCATCATAAGCTCAAGCAACACACTTTCATCATATCCCAACTTGCTTGCCACCTTCGCACAAAAACCTATTTCCTCCTTGTAAAGTCGGCCATCGATTTTCATGAGCTGCACCAAATTATAGATGTGATCATACTTCTCATCATCCTCCAGCATGCTCAGATCTTCGTCATCTGCGGGGTTCTCAAAACAGCCACTGATCTCTGCGGAATTGAGTCCATGAGCCTCACCAATACTTTTTATCAGATCTATCTCATCCTGAACTACGATACCATCAACTTTGGCAAGCTGAACTAAAATCCGTAATTGATTTATAGAAGACATACAATATTTAGCGGCAAATGGGTAGCTAATCTAATCTTTTCAATTTAATTTCTGAATAATCAAGTGATCTACTAGTCACGCAGATTACCTAATTTGGATAAACAGATTTTGAACTTCCTTGCGCACATATACTTAACAATGCCAAGTCGTGAATTAACGATTGGCAACTTCATAGGGGACTTTGTGAAGGGTTCAGATCTTACCGGCTTCTCTGAGAAAATCGGTCAAGGAATTACCCTGCATCGGAAAATTGATCACTTCACGGATCATCATTCCAAAGTAAAAGAAAGCAAACAGCGGCTTTGGTCTAGTTACAGGCATTACGCCGGGGTAATAATTGATATGTACTACGATCATATTTTAGCACGAAATTGGCAAAAGTTCTCACCTATCCCCCTCAAGGATTTCACAAGATCATTCTATTCGCTCGCAGAAGACTTCCGAAGCATTATTCCGGAGAAGGCTAATCATATGCTATTGTATATGCGCAGAGATGACTGGTTATATAATTACCAGTTTATTGAGGGTATAGACAGAGCCTTAAAAGGTATGTCCCAAAGAACTAGTCACATTTCAGGCATGGAGAAAGCATCTAGAGAATTAAAAAATAATTTAAATGACTTTGAAGGCCATTTTATGAGCTTTTTCCCTGAATTAGTGAGTTTTGTAAAACAAGAAAGAGAAGCTTTAGCATCTTGAAACAATTACTACTTGTAGGCTTTGGAGGTATGATCGGCAGTATGCTTAGATACCAAGTTGGCATGTGGCTGTCTCCAAATAGCGTTCCTTTTCCTTTAGGAACACTTATTGTGAATATACTTGGCTCTTTGGTGATTGGAATTTTAGCAGCTTATCTGATAAGACAACCAATGTTCTCTTTGTTTTTGATCACGGGGTTCTGTGGAGGATTCACAACCTTCTCAGCTTTTTCGTTAGAAAACATGAAACTCATTCAGTCCGGTCAAATCTGGACAGCAGCATTGTACACACTCTTAAGTTTTAGCATTGGGCTAATCAGCTGTTTCGGAGGCTATTACTTCTTTTCGAAACTTGGAAATCAATAAACTAAATTGAATTCCAACACGTTTCCAGAGCTGTAAGACCATGTCGAATCATTATATAAAGCTTGGACTTTCTGAAGACGCCTCACCTAAGGAGATAAAGGCTGCATTTAAGAAACTGGCAGTAAAATATCATCCTGATAAGAATGCCGGCGATCAAAATGCCGAAGAACAATTTAAGGCCATAAATGAGGCTTATCAGGTACTCTCAAACCCTTACGAAAAGGCTCGCTATGACATCAAGCTTCAATACGGCGAGCCTTCAGTACCCCCAGAGTATGAATACACGCCTCCGAGGCCAGGAAGAAGAGAGTACGCCGAAGCACCAGTTGATTACAAACAGAACTGGATAGCTACCGCTTACGCCTTTGGTTTCACATTGGTCGTAGCAATGATTATCATGACTGGTATTTGGATTAACAACATCATTGAAGGGAGAGAGCTTGCCGAAATACTAGCCGCGAGAAGAGTTGAATTCGAAGAAGCCAAATCAAGCCATCAATCCGGGGATTTTGCAGCGAC
>CAZZHO010000044.1:3304-5286 GCA_964653795.1 uncultured Roseivirgaceae bacterium
ATATACCTGCGCAACACTGACTATGAAATGGCCATCAACGCGACTGATTGGAATATTCAAATGTGGCCTGATAGCGCTGAAAACTACATCATAGCGGCAAGAAGCTATGAGGAGATGAATAATGACAATCGAGCTTGTGAACTATATGAGCAAGCCTTCAGAATAGATCGATCAAGAACAGTACCGTTTCTCTGTCGCTAGCCTATAAGTTCTCCACTTCTTTTCCTACAATCCTTTATTCGATTATTTAGGGTAAGCTTCCACCAAGGTCCTTTGGTCACCGCAAGCTTCAATCTGACACCAGCGTTTTTCCAAAAGCGAGACCAGCCATTGACTGATCCAGGTAATCCTCTAATTTGAATCGAATATTCAAATCCCATTCTATGGGTCTCATCAATTACGCAAGGATTGCCGTAGAGTAATTTGGAATTACTATTCTTGATAATGAAGGATATGCTCTTTTGCTTTGGCTTGTTGACTTTTTTGTTGAAGTCCTTACTAGCATCTATGTTTTCAGATGGGAAGTAATCATATATCTCTTTCTCTTCCTGCTGAGCTTCAGCATGACTGGCCAGGCAAACAATGAAAAGAAGAAAACAAATTCTAAGAATCAAATGCAAAAGGATTCGTGGGTTTTAATTCGAAGATAAAAGCTTCCAGTTAATATAACTTTGAAAATTGAAGTTGTCCGACAAACGGGTATATGATAAAGAAAATTGTGAGTTTGGCGCTAAGGAAAGTGCCAAGAAAGTATCTCCAGCTATTTAGCCACTTCGTATTAAAAGTGGCAGCCTTATTCTATAAAGGTAAGGGAGTACAATGCCCTGTTTGTGCTGCCGAATTCAGGAAATTCATGCCCTATGGTCGAGAAGCCAGATCAAATGCTTTATGCCCTAATTGTCTGGCACTGGAGCGACATAGACTACTTTGGCTCTATTTAAAGGAGGATACGGACTTTTTCACAGCGCCACGAAAGATGCTACATATAGCCCCGGAGCTTTGTTTCATCGACCGATTCAAGGCTCTAGACAATTTAGACCATATCTCTGCCGACATAGAATCACCATTAGCTGATGTGAAAATGGACATTCATGAAATGCCATTTGAGGATAACTCATTTGACGTGATCTTCTGTAATCATGTATTGGAACATGTAGAAAGTGATCATATCGCAATGACTGAAATGAAAAGGGTTTTGAAACCTGGTGGCTGGGCGATTCTACAAATACCAATATTCACGCCTTGGAGAGACACAACAATCGAAGACCCATCGATCCAAGATCCTAAAGAGCGAGAAAGGCTGTTTGGACAGGATGATCATGTCAGGATGTACGGAAAAGACTATCCTGAGCGCATCAAAAAGGCAGGTTTTGAAGTGGATGAAAATAGATTTGTTTTCAACCTTGAAGAAGACAAGGTAAAGGTGCACGCACTTCCACCAGAAGAAATCATCTACCGGGCCATAAAGCCAAATTAGAACCTAACATTAATGGGGGAACTGTCAAACTGCGAAGATTGGAGATTGCTGACACCAATCGGTTAGCACAGTTAGCAAATAACAAAAAGGTATGGGATTGCTTGAGAGACTACTTCCCTCACCCCTATCATGAGCAGGATGCTCGAAACTTTATCGAGTTGACTCAAAATGAGAATCCTCCACAGAACTTCGGGATTGAATACAACGATGAATTATGTGGTGTGATTGGAGTGATACTCCAACAAGATGTATATAAAAAGTCAGGAGAAATAGGATACTGGCTGGGGGAACCCTTTTGGAGTAAAGGAATAGGTACAGAGGCAGTAAGCCTGATCACTAAATATGGATTTAGCGAACTAAATCTAATCAGACTTTATGCAGGAATATTCTCCTTCAATAAGCCTTCGATGAAAGTCTTAGAAAAAAACGGTTTCCAGAAAGATGCCATATTTAGGAATGCCATCCTAAAAAACGGCAAGATCTATGATGAGCATAGATACTTTAA
>CAZZHO010000044.1:5386-15515 GCA_964653795.1 uncultured Roseivirgaceae bacterium
AATTGCTTAGCGAATTGTCTTAGGTTAGTGCGCCTCTTGTGATAGACAAATGCATCTTGAATCAAGCCAGTTGAAAAGCCTTCCTTTATGATCCGGGTACTTAACTCCAGGTCCTCCCCCATAAAAGGAATTATATAACCCTGTGTCTTTTCAAATACCTCCCTGGAAATGGCCATATTGAAACTCCTCGGATGGTAAGAACCTACCCGTCTTTTCCCTCCTCGCATACCTCCTGTGGTAAAAAAGGAAGTCATGGTATGGCTAATAGCTTTTTGAACTACAGTGAAATCCGGATGAGAGGCATCGGGCCCTCCAAAAGCATCCAGTGGATTCCTTTTCAGAAATTCCTCAACAATTTCAAAGTAGGTTGGTGGAAGTACACAATCAGAATCAAAAACAAAAAAATAATCACCAGTTGCATTCTTGTAACCGGTATTTCGGGCAAAGCCCTGGCCAGTATTCTCCTGATAGATGTACTTGATAGTGAGCCTTCCTTCAAATGAATCTACCACCTCTTTCGATTTGACCGTAGATCCATCTTCAACTATTACTATTTCTTCAGGTGATCGAGTCTGGGCTGCAATGCTATCCAGCAACTCCAGAAGCTCTTCTGGCCGGTTGTAAACTGGAATTACTACGGAAAAACTGAAACTCACCTAATCCTCAGTAGTGGCAGAAATGTCTACGTCATTGCGAGAAGGATCCACCCTCAAGATCAACTCTGCCAAAAAGCCCGCGAGGAATAGCTGCACTCCAACTATTAGCGCAACTAAGGCCAGAAAAAAAAGCGGCTGATCCACTATATCCCGAACTGGAAGCTGATTGCTCAGCCTATAGATCTTATCCCCAATTACAAAAAGGGTAATCCCCGCACCGAGTACAAAAGATATAGTACCCCATAAACCAAAAAAGTGCATAGGTTTTTTCTTGAACCTTGTCACGAAAATGACCGAGATCAAATCCAGGAAACCTGTAATGTATCTTTTCATTCCAAACTTGGTATGACCATACTTCCGAGCACGATGCTGTACCACCTTTTCCCCAATTTTCGGAAAACCATTCCACTTTACTAAAAGTGGTATGTAACGATGCATTTCACCATATAAATGGAGAGACTTCACTACATCATGCTTGTAAGCTTTCAGGCCACAATTAAAATCATGAAGCTTAATACCAGAAACAATGCTGGTCACTTTGTTGAAAAATTTGGAGGGAAGCCTTTTCTCTAAGGGATCATGCCTCTTCTTCTTCCAGCCCGAAATCATGTCGAAGCCTTCCTCGCCAATCATTTTACAAATAGCAGGGATTTCATCTGGGCTGTCTTGAAGATCACCATCCATCGTGAACACAATATCGCCCTTGGCTTGCTCAAAGCCTGTTTGTAGTGCTTGCGACTTACCCTGATTAGAACGAAACTTAGTTCCAATTACTTCTGGAAATCGCGATGCAAAATCCGAGATGACTGACCATGTATTGTCAGTGCTTCCATCATCTATGAATAGTATTTCACCGGCAATGCCGTTTTCGTCAAATACTCTTTTGATCCAGTCAGTAAGTTCCGGAATGGATTCTTCCTCATTATAAACCGGAACTACAATACTGACGTCTGGCTTCTCCGATGACACCTATATCAAAGGGTTTCAGGTTCTTTTTTCTTAATTATCGCTCCAGTGATAAGCGAGAAAATACAATACATGATAAGTCCCCAACCGAAGGCTTTTATATTTCCCATCGCTGTGAAACTTTCCATGGTATTGGTTCTAGCATCCTCCAAGGCCTTATCCATAGCTTCTTCAGGAGTCCCAAAACTCTCCATCATGGCCGCTGTATTTTCAACAGCTTTTTCCGTAACAATTTCAGCTAAATCCGGGTCGATAACGGTAAAAAGCAGGATTCGGAATATTGTACCAATGATCCCAGCTACGATAAAAGCTTGCATAGAATACATCCAACCCTGACCAAAAGACATAAAGCCACCATCTTCATTTCTATGCTGAACGCCGAAATACGCAACGAGTGCGACAATAACAGCCAAAATCAAGAGTCCCAGCCACCATACGGCGAAAAGAGATCCATCAATTATGTACATTAAGAGACTGATTACGAGAGAGATGGCACCAATAATGGCCCCACTCTTTATAGCGTGCTTATTCATATTATTTAGGTTTCTTTCTTAAAAATAGTGATATCACAGGCGTCACAAGAAAAGCTGCAAATACTTTTTTGATTGCTGCTCCACCTATTAGTGCTCCGGGCGTTGCATTTCTTACTTCTTCAAGTGCTTTATTATACATTTCAACCCCAAACTCCTCCTCAAAGAGCATTCGTTTACTCTCATAGTAGTTCATTGCTGCCTGCTGGTAGCTGGTCATAAAGTTTTCATCTAGTAAAAAGTAAAGTCCCAAAAAAGCTGTAAATGCCACAATTGAGATGCCATATACCATAAACCCAATGGTCATGCCTTGCCAAAAGTGCAAGTAGCCATCATTGTCGAGTGCTTTAAACTCTCTCATTGCGAATGCAATAAAAATGGCAAAAAGGACACCATCAATCAGCAACTGCTTAGGATCCAGGAAAGGTTGACCGCCAAGCCCCACTATTAAAGCAAAAACCCCTGCCAGAAAAGCGGAAAGGACCAAGCCGTACCGCAAAGCACGTTTAAACATCAGTTAGTAAGTTGGTTTTATTCCCATTGACAACTCCAAGGCATCGTCCTTTAAGCTCTTGATTGAAGAAAGGGGAATTCTTACTCTTTGAGAGGTTGGACTTTGAATCGTACATCCAAATTTCTTCCGTATCAAAAACAGAGAGCTTCGCCTCGGCTCCTTTCTCGATTGCGATCTGAGGCAAACCCAAAATAGCTCTTGGACCATTTGAAATTTTTTCTTCTATCGAATCCATACCAATACTTTCGCTAAGCCTTAGCAGGTTTGGGAACATGGTTTGAAGCGAGATAATACCAAAATCCGCGAGATCAAATTCTAAGTCTTTTTCTTCTGTCGAACGTGGGATGTGATAACTTGCTATGGCATCTATAGTTCCTGACTTAACCCCATCTATAAGCGCTTTCTTGTCTTCCTGTTCTCTTAAAACAGGTCTTGTTTTGTAAGAGGTATCAAATGGAAGCATCTCATCATCAGCAAACATCAAATTGTGAATTGATACGTCGCAGGTTACGTTCATTCCACGGTCTTTAGCATCCGAAATAAGCTTAACAGATTCTGCATATGATATCCCCGCAAAGTGTAGTTTGCCTCCTCCGTAGGACAAGACCTCCAAATCTCTTTTGATAGCTGCTGTTTCTGCTATATGAGGAATTCCCCTCAACCCCAAAGAAGTACTCACAGCCCCTTCATGAACTAGACCAAATCGCGCAAGGCTCTCCTCCAGAGGAATAGAAGCCACTACTCCATCAAACCTCTGGGTGTATTCCAGTGCTTTTAATAGTAATTCTGCATTTGAAATGGGTACAGTATCCATGAAGTATGCGGCGCCTGACTCCCACAGATCATACATCTCAGAAAGATCCTCTGCCTTACCTCCTTTGCTCAGATTGGCAACAACATGGAGTGAAGGCACTACTTCAGCGGCTTTCCGTTTTACATACTGGATGGAGCTCTTAGTATCCGTAACCGGACTCAAATAAGGCAGTACGCACACGTCTGTAAATCCGGAGGAGCTAGCTAGTCTTCCTCCACTCAATATATCTTCTCGATATTCAAAACCAGGGTCGGCAAAATCTGAGTGCAAATCGAACCAACCATAAGTCACTAATTTTCCTTTCAGATTGATTATTTCGTATTCGCTTTTGGGCTCAATCCTTTTAGAAATTTCATGAATAGTACCATCAACAATCAGAATATCCTTTTCACCAGCAAGATCTTTGTGGTGGACATTTTGGAGGAGTAAGTTCATGAAGTAAGCGATCTTAAGCCTGGAATTTGGAACTGGCTTTTCGCAACAAAAACACTTCAGCCAGCAATAATACCAAAGCCAAAATTAAGGCATATTTCCAATAAGACGTCCCTCCATCAAAAGCAATGGTTGCCTGATAAGCATCATTATCTCCCATCTGTATAATCCTTACATTATCCTCATTTCCAAATAGAGCCTCAAGTTCCTCAATAGAGTAAGAAGACAAGAAAGATTCCTCGCGCGGCATGTTAAATGCCATTGTACCCAGCGTATCTTCATTTTGAATAATGTAATAATAATCGTTAGCTAAACCTTCGGGAGGCAACTCTACTATCAACTTCCCTTTTTGGAAGTAATGGTTAGGTCTTAGTTCTAAATCTTCATTACTCAATCTGATAGGATCCAACTTACCAGCAGGCACCTCAACCTCTACTAAAGCCTCATCAAACCTATTGGAAACCAATCCTATATTTTTCATACTACGCTGAGCGATCCTATACATAAATGGTAAGAAAATTGAATGCTCAGGCAAATTGGTACTCTCATAGTCAAATGAGCTTGTGAATAGGTAAGTACTACGATTACCTTGAAAGACAGTCAGATAAGGCTCTCCAAATTCGTTGGTCATCAAAGTGTTAACGCTTGGTCTATGCGAAATAGAAGGCTTGGCAGTGGGCATAAGCACATTTTCGGGTATCTCACCAAGAAAGTCGGTATAAAAGGGATGCTCCTTATTTGATAGTCTTATCGGAAAGGGCTGATTAGTCTCAACAACCTGGAAAGAAGTGTTGAAGAAAGAACTAAAAGTTGATAAGTCAACATCACCATTACTTGGAATGACCACTACGTCATAACTAGAGGGGGAAGAGAGCCATGAGGGCATTTGATTTACCCCCTCCAAAACAACTAAATCGAAATCAGGAAGTCTCGAAAAATCCAATGATTCAGGATTGAAACTCTCAAAGGAGAAAAGATCAGTGTTGCCAAACACATTTGGAATATAGGACCCATCGCCATACATGACATGCGCCACTTTCACCTTCTCAAAATTCGGTATGGCTAACAGAAACCTATTGTCAAAAACTACCGGATAATCCTGTATCGCCAATGAGACCCTGCTGCTTGAAAGATTTTTCAAGTCAATATTGAAACGCACTTCCTGCCTGGAGTTGGATGCGATGGTTACACGTTGTGATCCCAACAATTTGTCATCATTCAGTAGTCTCACGCTGACCTCTTTGGATTGATTATTACCTGAATTTGAAAGTAAAAAGAGCACAGCGTTGGATTCTCCCAAATTGAAAAATGGATTCAGCAAATAGAGTGAGTCCACATGAATGTTCCCTTGCTCCGTTGAACTCACCTGATGAAAGAAGTATTGGTACCCATTTCGAGATTGCCAGTCATCGATATCAAGTGTCGCCTCTTGAAAGTCCGAATAAAAATGCACGTTGGCACTTTGACCTGTTTCAATTTGATGAATTCGATCTAGAACCGTTGAAGCTGATCGGACCTTCGGAGAAAAACCTATTTCCGTCAAATAGTCGAGTGTTTCATTCTTCGATTTGAAATGATTAGCAAATGCTGCAAAATCATTGGTAAGTATGATAAACTCATGATCAAGAGGTCGGGACGCTACATAATCAGACACATTGGCAATGATCTGATCCAATCCTGTGATTCCATCTTCGCTTCGAGATAAACTATAGCTGTTATCAATATAAATGACAGACTTACTTGCCAACAGATCACTGTTGGTTTTTTCCGGTTGAACGAAGGCCAAAATCAGAAATAGAAGAAAGAGCAGCCTTGTTAATAGTATTAAAAGGTGCTTAAGTCGGTTTTGAGATTTAGTCTCATCCTTGATTTTTGATATGGCCGCTACGTTGGAAAAGTATACCTTCTTCGTTCTTCTGAACAGAAATAGATGGATAATTATTGGAATGAGAAGAAACAAGAAAGCCCAAAGGACTTGTGGTGCAGCAAAAACCATAGACCAATTTGCCAACGATATTAGGTGAATTTTGTTCTTCCACAAAACAATTCTACACCAAGCCCAATAAGCTTTATTTCAGGACTAGTCCAATGCGGCTAATCGATTTTTGGCCAGCTCATTTTCAGGCTCCAAAACAAGCGCCCTCTCATAACATTCTGCAGCTGAGACTAACTCTCCCTTTAACTCCAATGCCCGACCATAGCTATTGTGAACCCTGGGTTCAAAAGGAAACATTAGACTGTTTAGTTTAAAAGTGATCAATGCCTCTTCCAGACGGTCTGAGTACAGATACACATAGCCTAGTGTATTGAGTTCGGAAGAACCCAAAAGAATTCGACGTAAATTATCCTTATGTTCAAAGAAGTCAAATGATGCTGAAGCCACATCACCGTCTTTAAGCACATCCATCAAGTAGCTAACTCCTCTGTAGTTGGGTTCAGAGGGATAACCCATAGCAATTTGAGCTACATCAGTGACAAGATCCGATGAGGGTGACTCTACAATCCTGGCTATTTCCCGACCATCTTCCTTAAAAATGAAGGTAGGCACTCTGTGAATATCCATACCTTTCTCCTCGTCGTTGGGCCCTTGCTTATACCTCTCTCTCTCACCATAAAGTGCAAAAACGTTTAGCTGATCCCTGGATAGACCGAGTTCATCCCAGAGCTTTACGAACTTAGGCACCCACCTCTTCGAGTCCCCACACCAAGTACCCATGTATATATCCACCTCCATGTCTTTAAGACGTTTTGACCATTTAGCTTTTTCGTGGATGATGTCTTCTGAGTAACCATTTTGGTACCAAGTACCCAATTCATCTGATTCCAAATCCGAAACTGCAATAGATCCAGCCAGTTGAGTATTTCCTCTACTATCAGTATACTTCAATGCCTCTTGGCCAAAGGCAACAATGGAAAAAGTGATTGTGAAAAATAGTGTTAGTGCTTTCATTTGTTTTTGAAAGCCAAACTAGAAAGCCATCGTTTGGAATGCTGTTAATGACTTCCCAACAATCCTTAATGGAATGTTAAAGCATAAAAAAAGCCTGAGTGATTAACTCAGGCCTCTTCTAAAAGATCTTAGAAGGAAATTATTTCCCTTTCACTTCAGCAATTAGAGTTTCGTTTCTTTTCACATATCCGAAATCTCCACCTGGATTTGCTTTAGCTTTTTCCATTGAATCTTCAGCAGTGGCAATAGCCTCCTTATTCTTACCAAGCTTAGCAAGAATTCGAGCTTTCAAGTGCACGTTCCAAAACTGTCTGCTGTTTTCCCCTTCTGCCAAGTATAGGTTAACCCACTCCAATGCCTGGTTCAGGTCTTTTCCTGCAGAAAAGTAATAATTAGCAGCTTGAATATAGTTCGCAGGATTTACCTTCGTTTTAGCGGCGATTTCTTTCATTACTGCATCGTCAAAACTCACAGTCATAGGCACTTTGAAAGAAGCATCTCCCCATGCAAAGTGAATGTTAGCAGAAGTATTGTCATCGCTGATATCAGCAATATTGAAAGTCAATCTCTCAACAGGAGAACTCAATTTCATCGCAGGTACTTTCACCTTCAATGCAGCATCTTCCTCTTTGTATCTTGACATATTTCCACCAATGCTAGGGTCAGTGTATAGGATGAATTCCCACTCACTAGCACCAGGAACTGAGAGAATCATATATTCTCCTGCTGCAACATCCTCACCTCCAACTTTTACATCTGTACTAAAAGTGATTTTCGTGCCGCCATTAGCGCCTGTTCTCCAAATCTTTCCATATTGTTCCAAGAAACCATCTCCTGTACCAAAGAGCTTTCTTCCCTTGACACCTGGTCTGAAGTAGTTTATTTCCACATCGGTAAGGCCCACTCTGCTGCTTACAGATCCTGCAGGGCTAGGCTGAGGTGTCGCTATTTGAGCGTCAGCCACTAAGAAGCATATAACTGCTATCGGGGCAAGTAATAATTTTTTCATTTTTTGATTGTGTAGGTTTTGTTTAATCAAATGAGCCAGAAAATTAACAGGTTGCCAGCAATTCACAGCAAGTTTCTATTTCGAGTGGCGTCAGAAGACATTTTACTGGCGTCAAAAAGCCAAAATCCTTCCTTTGTTACACCTTCATACACAATGATGACAATTGGTGACAAGCCTTGACTCATCCATGACAAAGCAATCCGAAAAGGCCCGTTAATTCACTCAAGTAATTTGAAACTCAAAATAAAAGGACAACTGATTATGAAAAAGACAACAACTCTTATCGCGGCACTTGTAATGGTTATGGGAGCTGCTTTCGCAACTGAAGGTGAAAAAACCACTGCGTCTAAAGTATCGGTGGTAAAATGGAATCAAGACACTCATCAATTATTCTATCTCGGTAAGGAAGAAGGAAAAGTGATGGTGAAAATCACAGATGAGGACGGAAACCTTCTTCTCAAAAGATCCATTAAGAATGAAAACGGTTTTGCACTACCTATGAATTTCAAAAATCAAGAGGCCGGCAATTACCAAATTCACATCCAGGACGGTGAAGACAGCTACACCGAAACACTGGAAGTGATAAAAGGTTAACAATGTCGTAATCAAGCTTAGCAATTGAAACTACAAGTTTGCGCTTGAATATGAACTAGAGAATTAAAAACACTTCTTTATACTATTACAGAATCTCTCTTCACTGGGGAGATTTTCTGTTTTTATGGGGCCTCTATTTTTTTGTCATTACATCTTTTTACATTCGTTGACTATAGGGTGACCCCTCCGGAATTTGCCTATCGTACAATTGTATATCGAAAGTTAGATAGGAATAACATGGAAACTGTGAAACGACTTTTTATCATATACGGAATCTTCCTCAACATTGGAGCTGCAGGCGCGGACTTATGGGATGACAGAATTATCAACCTTAGAGGTGTTTGGAAATTCAACATTGGGGATAGAATGGAATGGGCAGACCCAAATTATGATGACAGCAACTGGGAGGACATCTATGTACCCTCTGAGTGGGAAGATGAAGGTTTCCATGGCTACGACGGCTACGCCTGGTACAGAGTAGCTTTCGAAATCACACGAGATGCCGATTACTCTCAATTGTACCTTAGCCTGGGTTATATTGACGATGTGGACGAAGTATACATCAACGGTCAATTGATTGGTTTCAGTGGGGGGTTTCCACCGGACTTTTACACAGCCTATAACTCGCAGAGAAAGTATCCTATTCCTGAAGAAGTGATCAACAAAGGTGGTGTGAATATTATCGCTGTAAGAATTTATGATACTGTTCACCAAGGTGGTATTGTGAGCGGAAGCGTGGGTATATATGAGACTAGAAGTAGAGCAACTGACGCTATGACCATCAATGGCTTATGGAAAGTAAGGGGTGGTGATGACGAGGAATGGAAGTACCCTGATTACAACGATGACGAATGGGACAGAATCATGGCACCTTCCTACTTGAGGAGCCTCAAAAAAAGATATTATCGGAGAACCTCTATCACCTGGTACAGAAAGGAATTCTACTTACCAGAACATCTAAAAGATGAAGAAGAATTGGTCCTTGTCTTGGGGAAAATTGATGACTTTGATAAAACTTATCTGAACGGGAAGCTAATTGGGTTCACAAAAGACAATCGCAGCTTCGGAAGCTCTGGTTCTTACAATGAATTTAGGATCTACGTACTGCTTGATGAATACTTAAATCGTGATGGACGAAATGTCATCTCGGTGCGAGTGGAAGACATAGGCGGCGATGCCGGTATCTATGAAGGACCGCTTGGTATAGTACCAGTAGATCAATACGAAAGGTTTATCGACTAGTCTTTGAATTTACCGTAGTGTTCTTGAATGACCGTAGCTGCAACTTTACCCTGCGGGGTAAAGTCTGCATTGCCAGGACCTCCATGATCTTCGGTTAAATGCCATTTCCAAAAAAAGCCCCCTGCAAACCAGCTTTCACCCCAAAAGGTGTTAAACAACGCTTGATAGGCATTGGCCTGGGTCTGCATATTGATTGATTGATGGGATTTATCAATATTCCAATGCTCACCGGCCGCGCCATTCACACTTTGGTAGCCATATTCCGTAAAGAGCATCGGTTTATTATACTTACTGCTAAAGGACTTTAGGTCTTCATAAAGTGGTTTCCACCCCTGCTCCAATTCCTTGACTGAAGGCACATCTCCATTGTCGATAGGGAAATAGGCATCTACTCCGATGTAATCCAGTTGATCCCAGAATTT
>CAZZHO010000044.1:15615-29118 GCA_964653795.1 uncultured Roseivirgaceae bacterium
ATTCAGTGCCTGAAACCTTTCCTCTGGTATCTTCCTTGGAGGAGAAACAAGACTAGCCCCGTTGATTTTGGAAGTAGATAGTTGCTCTACCTCCCCGAGAGAACAGCAAAAGAGGGTCAATAATAGAATTGAGAACCACCCTTTTGACATGCGATCAGATTTTAAAATCGTTCGATCTTGGCCCCCAGCGCATTCAATCGCTGATCAATATGCTGATAGCCTCTATCGACCTGCTCCACATTGTGGATCACACTAGCACCGTCTGCACTCATTGCAGCTATTAACAACGAAACACCAGCTCTAATGTCAGGTGAAGTCATTTGTATCCCTCTAAGAGGGAATGCCCGATTCAAGCCAATTACCGTTGCCCGATGTGGATCACATAAGATAATTTGAGCCCCCATGTCGATCAATTTATCGACAAAGAACAGTCTACTCTCAAACATCTTCTGATGTATTAAGCAAGTACCCTTTGCCTGCGTAGCGGTTACCAGCACCACACTCAATAAGTCAGGTGTAAATCCTGGCCAGATAGCATCTGCAATAGTAAGAATAGAACCATCGATATAGGTATCCATCTCATAACTCTCTTGAGCCGGAACATGAATATCATCTCCTTTGATTTCCAATTGAATACCAAGCCTTCTGAAAGTATCCGGAATGATTCCGAGGTAAGGAACCTGAGCATCCTTGATCGTGATATCTGATTGAGTCATGGCCGCCATCCCAATGAAACTACCTATCTCAATCATATCCGGAAGCATCGTATGTTCAGTGCCTCCCAGTTCCTTCACACCAGTAATCCTCAGCAGGTTACTCCCAATCCCCTCTATTTGCGCTCCCATACGATTCAGCATTTTGCATAGTTGCTGAAGATAGGGTTCGCATGCGGCGTTGTATATGGTAGTTTCTCCTTCAGCCAGGGATGCTGCCATCACAATATTGGCAGTACCAGTGACGGAGGCCTCATCCAGGTGCATGTAGGTCCCTTTGAGATTGGAACCATCCACAGTGTAGAATGAAGTTGAAGAGTCATAATTAAACTGTGCTCCCAACTTCTGAAAGCCTATAAAGTGGGTGTCTACTCTCCTTCTACCAATCTTGTCTCCTCCTGGCTTCGGCATCTTACCCACACCAAAACGAGCTAAAAGTGGGCCCAGGATCATAATAGAGCCGCGTAGAGAGGAAGCTTTTTTCTTGAAGTCCTCAGTCTCCAGGAAGTCCAAGTCTACATTCTCGGCTTTGAATCGGTAGCTCTCAGGGCCAAGCTTTGTCACCTGCACACCCATGTCTCCCAACAGCTCTATCAGCTTCACAACATCCCTGATGTTAGGGATTTTATGAATATCTACTGTCTCTCCAGTAAGTAATACTGCTGAAACAATCTGAAGCGCCTCATTTTTCGCACCTTGAGGTACGATTTCACCTTTTAATCTGTGACCGCCCTCTACTCGAAAAGATGCCATGATGTACTAGAATTAATTGCGTCTCTTCTTACGCTTGTGACCACCTTTTCTTCGGTGATTGTTATCTCTGTCTCTGTGATTATCGTTTCTGAAGTTTCTCTGACTTCCTTTAGATGAATCGAAAAGTCTATACTCCTGAACCTTTTCTAAATCAATCGTTAACTGCCCTTTGGACATGGATTGAATGTGTTGCAGGATGATTTTATCTTCAATACTATCTTTATTCCATGTATTGAAAAATGATTTCATCAGTCTTCCAATACTTACTACAGCACCTTCTTTTTCTTCAGGATCCTCCATAGCTATGGCTTGCTCGATCATAATCTCCACGTTTCGGCCATAGTGCTTAAATCGGATCTCGTTGGATTTATAAGGAACCCGATCCGGTCTCCTATCTAAAATATCAGCATTTGGAGTGGGGAAAGGGCTTTCCACGTCCAAATCAAAATCAGAGATGATAAAGAGGTCATCCCAAACTTTTTGATTGTAGTCATTAGAATCTTTGAGGTTGGGGTTGATTTGTTTCATCAATTCAACCAAGGTCTCTGCGTAGCTATTCCTTTTTTCCTTGTCCTCAGTCTCCTTAATCTTAGTAGCTAGATTCTGGACATTTCGGCCGTATTCTCTCAGTTTAAGAGGGCCTTTGTCAGTATTATATTCCATTAAAATAATTTGATCGAATAAAGTTAATGGCATTCATAAGAACCATCCTCTTCTTATGAAAAAATCTAACGTAGTTCTTTCTCAAAAAGCAATCGACTATCTTCTACCTTCTCCTTTTTTTGGAAATCTATAAGCCAAAAACCTCTGGAATATGCAAAGGATATCATTTTGGAATGGGAATTACGTGTTTTGAACTGCAGCCTGGTAAATCCTGCTTCCAAGCACCAAAATTCCATTTTTTCAAGGAGCAAACTAGCCAAACCTAATCGCCTATATTCCTTCCGTACTCCGCCCATCCAGCTATAAAAAACTTCTCCGTCTAAATGACGATCATAGCCCACCTTAAATCCGCCAGGCGCACCATTGACTTCTGCTATCAGTAATATGTTTCTAACACCAGCTAACCTTTTCTCATACTCATTCAACCCCGGAGGACTTGGAAATTCATCGATGCTCATTGACAATTTCACCACTTCCTCCAAAGTAGCTTCTCTAACTACGACACTCATTCATCCAGTCCTCGATATCTGGTAACTCAATAGGTATCTCTCTGGAGAGGTTTTCTACGCCATTTTCGGTAATCAATACATCGTCCTCAAGGCGAATACCAATGCGTTCCTCTTTAATATAAATTCCGGGTTCAACAGTGAGCACCATACCAGCTTCCAATGGCTCATACCTCGACCCAACATCATGCACATCCAAACCCAGGAAGTGAGAGGTACCATGCATAAAATATCTACGATAGAGGGGATTGTCTTTAGATTGTGATGCCAACTGACTCTTATCCAACAATCCTAAACCCACTAATTCTTGCTCCATGAACGACACAACTTCATTTTGATAATCTTGTAACAGAATTCCGGGTTTCAACAGACTAGTCGCATAATTCTTCACATTCAAGACAGCTTGATACACCGCGCCTTGCCTTTCTGAAAACCTGCCACTGACAGGAAAAACTCGGGTGATATCAGCGTTGTAATTAGCGTACTCTGCGCCTACATCCATCAATACCACATCCCCTTCTTGAAGTTTTTCATCGTTGGTGATGTAATGTAAAACGCAACTATTGAGTCCTCCAGCAACTATGGGTTCATAAGCAAAGCCTCGGGACCCTTTTTCTAAGAAAGCCTTTGATAGTATAGCTTGAAGCTCATATTCAAAAATGCCTGGTTTAAGAGTATTCAACACTTCAGATAAGCCTCTATTAGTTATACCGATAGCATGCTTAAGCGGAACCAACTCTTCCTCAACCTTTACCTTTCTCAAGCTATGAATTAAAGGAGCCATTCGATGATAGGTATGCAAAGGATAGTCTTTCTGAACAGCGTCAATAAACCGTCCATTTTTAGTTTGCACTTCAGATTTACCCCTATCATATTCATTTTGATATAAATAGAAGTGCTCCGACTCTATGGCCACCTGATGAAATATACTGTCAAAGTTGGAGGTCCACTGAACATTTGAAATGCCTGTTCTTTCCACAGCTTCATACTGAGTCAGCTTCCGCCCTTCCCAAGTAGAGACCATACCATTTGTCTCTCTAAGAAAAAGCACCTCCCGAAATTTAGGATTTGGATGATCCGGAGCAATCAACAAAATTGTTTCCTCCTGATCTACACCAGTCAGATAAATCAAATCCTTGTTTTGCTTGAAAGGATGCTTAGCATCAGCACTGATCGGAAACTCGTCATTTGAATGAATTACCAGTGCCGATTTTGATTTTAGCTTCTCAGCCAAAAGCTGCCGATTTCTCCGATAAAAATGACTTGGAAGTGGTTGATATCGCAAAGCAGTAATTTTAAGACCAATATAGACCAGGAAGCGACAAGAAGCATTGCGACAAGCACTATCAATTCTATTTATTCTCTATTCAAGCTTTTGCTTGGCCCAGAAGGTGTTTTGGGTCAACACTTCTGAAAAACACATGCTGGCACCTCTAAAACCAAGATTTTGCTCAGAGTGGTTAGGTTATTGTTCCTATGAAATTGGTACTGATCAGGAAAGCTATCTACCTCCTTCTGGTCATCAAGTATTGACTTTCGAACCGCAAGAATCAAGCACTCTTGACGATACCAGGCTAGGTTTTGCCTTGGAACAAATAGAAGCTGATCTATTAATAGAGAAGGGCTGGAAAGCCAAGGGCTTCAAAATTGGAATTATCGATGGTGGTTTTTTAGGAGCCCCGGAAGAACCGGCACTAAAGCACTTTTTTGAAAACAATCTGGTAGCTAACTATCGTGATTATGTCACTCCTAATTCCGAGAAATATACTGGAAGCAATGCCTTAGATGACAATCATGGCACTGTGGTTTGGCAAATGATTGGTGGTAAATCAACTGATAGAAATCTCCAATGGGGGTTAGCAACTGAAGCAACTTACTACCTGGCTAGAACAGATCATGGCGCTTATGAGAAAAGAATAGAAGAAGACTATTTGATTGCCGCCCTGGAATGGATGGAAAAAGAAGGAATCAAGTTGGTGAATATTTCCCTTGGATACGCTAAGGGGTACAATGATCCCAATGAAAACTATCAACCAATGGATATGAACGGTGAGAAATCTATGATTGCCAGGGCTGTGGATCATGCCTTTTATGAAAAAGATATGTTGATTGTGGTAGCCGCAGGAAATGAAGGTCTAGACCCTACCTGGCAAGTATTGTCCACCCCTGGAGATGCAAAAGGGGCCTTAACTGTTGGTTCGGCTAAACTCAAGTCTTTCGACAAAATGGATTACAGCAGTATTGGCCCTGATTTTTTGAACTATGTAAAGCCAAATGTATCCACCTACTCTACATCAGGCACTTCATTTGCTGCTCCCATCATAACAGGCCTGGCCGCTGCGATCTGGAATGAGCACCCTGAATTTTCCGCAAAGGAAGTTCGGAGCTTAATCGAACAATCATCCAACCTGTATCCTTACGGCAACAATCATGTTGGCTATGGTGTACCACGTTGTTCAGTCCTCTTGAACTTTTTGGCAGGCATCAAACCCACTGCTCCTCTTTTATTGAAACCGAAAAAAGATCAATTGAATCTAAGAGGCTCTTACGCTGGTAAAAGAATTATTCTATTCCACAAAAAAGACAGCATACACATCATCAAGAGAGAGTTCCTACGGCCTGAAAAAAACAATTTCAAAGTTGAAAGAGCTGAGGATGCTCAGTTCACTACCATAATGGTTGATGGTGTGATCAAAGAGCTACAATGGAAAAACGACTAATTAAGGCGGGCAACTGTCTAATGACAGGAGTTGGAAAAAACATTAATAGCCCTCCTGAAACTATTGTTAGGCTTTCAAAATATCAGGATCTTCCTTCTTAGGAATAATAAGGATACCATGGACAATTAGCCAATGAGCTGCACAGTAGAGAGCGATACTTCCAGTAGCTGTCAGCATATTCGTCACCACGCCAAAACGATCAAGTCCAGCGATGCTATTTGAAACAAGTAAAGCAATAGAGCCTAGTAAAACCAGTTGAAAGCTTTCGGCAGAAGTATGACCTTTTCTGCTATGAGCTACAAACGGTAGTGCTACCATCACAATAGCGAAAACGGTAGTGGCTCCTGCGAATGAGCCAAGCTTAGGAAGCAAGAGTAAGTAAAATGCTGCTCCATAAATCAAATAGGGCAAAGCCAACACGGGTTTCAACTTCAATTTGTCGCTCGCAATGAAAAACAGATAAATAGACATTATCATCCCAATCAAAAGCATTCCCAAGGCCCCTATGAAAGACAAGCTTTCGTCTATCATTACCACTGTATCCCCTCCCCAATAACATAGCAGAGATACCAGAAGTAACAGATCTGTTGTGTCAAATTTCTTATTAGCTATGGCAACTTGAATTACATAGGCCATCAATACCGGCATAATCAACGGCTTACTAATGGCATGTAGAAAATCGGAAGATATCACCCATGAAAGCGTATTTGCAATGGCAACAACCAAATAGATAAATAGGAAAATTACTGATGATCTCATTGAGTAGTTGTTAGGTGCTGACGTAAATATATACTCTTAATAAAATCCGGCATTTACTCACTTTGTCTTGTATCAAACGACACGAACAGGAATAAAACCTTCTAAATTTGCCGCCCTATGATGGAATACGGGCTAGTAGAGTTAGAAAATGGTATCAGGGTTGTTCATAAGCCTACCTCCAACACAAAGATTGCTCATGTTGGCATTATGCTCGACATAGGTAGCAGAGATGAGAGACCTGAAGAGCAAGGGTTAGCCCATTTCTGGGAACACATGGCATTTAAGGGCACGAATAAAAGAAATTCATTCCATATCCTAAATAGACTGGAATCGGTAGGCGGCGAGCTCAATGCATATACGACAAAAGAAAAAATCTGCTTCTATGCTTCCGTATTGCAAGAACATCTTGACAGGGCAGTCGAGCTACTAGTTGATATCACGTTCTACGCTACCTTTCCCAAGCATCAAATAGAGAGGGAAAAAATGGTGATACTGGAAGAAATGTCTATGTATCGAGATACTCCAGAAGATGCCATTCAGGATGATTTTGATGAATTAGTATTTTCTAACCATGCTTTGGGGAAAAATATCCTGGGAACAGAAAAGACAGTATCATCATTTACCCAAGAAGATTTCGTTCATTTCATTCAGCGAAACCTCAACACCTCAAAAATCATACTGTCTAGTGTAGGAAACTTTGATCAAAAGAAAATAGAGCGCATTGCCCGCAAATACCTATCCGAAATTCCTTATAAGAACCATACTGGGCAGCGTTCCTCTTTTGAAGGAGCAAAGCTGGATAAGAAGACGGATAGAAGACCTGTATCACAAGTTCATGTCGCTTTGGGAAATGTAGCCTATCCTATTCGGGATGAAAGAAGGATTCCACTCTTTATGCTCACCAATATACTTGGCGGCCCTTACATGAACTCACGGCTAAACCTGGCGCTAAGAGAAAAAAATGGCCTGGTTTATGGGGTGGATGCCAACTACAATGCCTATTTCGATACAGGACTTTTCTCCATCTTTTTCGCTACTGACCCTAAGAACCTAAAGAAGAGTTTAAGGTTGACTTTAAAAGAGTTGACCAGTTTTAGGGAAAAGCCTCTGAGTCCAACAGTCTTAAGCAAAGCCAAACAGCAAATCAAAGGACACTTGGCTATGTCAGAGGAGAACAATAACGCCCTGATGATGATGATGGCGAAGAGTCTACTCGATCTGGAGAAGATTCCTGATATGAACTCTATTTTCGAAAAAATAGATGGAATTTCCGCCGGGCTACTTCAGGAGATAGCAAATGATATTTTTCCAGCTGAGTTAAGCTCTCTTATCTACGAACCGGAGGGCTAAAAACAGGAATAAACTGTAGCTTTGCATTCCATGGAGTTTATACCCCTGGACCTTTCAAAGTACGCTGAAGATCACACCACTGAAGAGTCAGTACTTCTCCAAAAAATCAATAGAGAAACGCATCTGGATGTATTAAAACCCAGAATGCTTAGCGGCCATCTACAAGGCAGATTTCTAAGTCTTGTCAGTAAGATGATGCAGCCAAAAAGAATACTGGAAATTGGGACCTACACAGGTTACTCGGCGATCAGCATGGCTGAAGGGCTTGCTGATGATGGCCTACTCTATACCATTGATGTCAATGAAGAGTTGAAGCCACGTGTATTGTCCTACTTCGCAGCTTCACCTTTTTCTTCAAAAATTAAGTTCTTGATCGGAGAAGCCGATGAAATAATAAAAGACCTGGAAGAGGAATGGGATATCATTTTCATAGATGCGGATAAGGTCAATTACCTCAATTACTATGAAAAGCTCGTACCGACCCTTCGGAGAGGCGGTGTGATAATAGCTGATAATGTGCTTTGGTCTGGTAAAATTTCAGATCCAGCGATCAAGGATAAAACGACTCAATCACTGCGAGCGTTTAATCAGGCAGTTCAACAAGATGATCGAGTTGAAAACGTTTTGCTTCCAGTTCGAGACGGATTAATGATGGTCAGAAAAAAATGATAAGAGGACTCTTTTCCATCGCGTTTACCAGTATTTGCCTAATCTCCAGTGCCCAAATTCCATCTGTCCCCTCCAGGATGGACTTAGGGGACATGAAAATTATCATCACCGATAGCGGCAAAAAAGATATCGAAAAGGATGTCAAAATGCTGCGAGCAAGTGATAGGTTCTTCAAGATCAAACTGGATCGTACTGCATTATACATGCCGATCATTGAAAGAATTCTAAAAGAGGAAAATGTACCAGATGAAGTAAAGTACCTAGCCATACAAGAAAGCGCCCTTATTTCTGATGCAGTATCGTCTTCAAAAGCAGTTGGCTATTGGCAATTCAAGGACTTTACGGGCAGAGAAGTCGGGATGAGGGTGGATAAGAAAATAGATGAGCGCAAAAACATAGTCTCCAGTACCTATGGCGCAGCACGGTACTTTAAAAACCATCAAAAACACTTAGACAACTGGGCCAACACGGTCACAGCCCATATGACTGGACTGGGTGGTATTAAGAAATACGCCAAACCGAAAGATAAAGGGTCGAAGAAAATGACCATAACCTCAAAGAGCCATTGGTACTTGAAGCGGTTTTTAGCCCACGTTATAGCCTTTAGGGGTGAGCTTGATCACAGACATTCGGAAGGTCTCAGTCTGATTGAATATAAAAAAGGCGCTGGCAAGGATTTGGATAAAATTGCGAGGGACTTCAAGGTGGAAAAGGATCTGCTGAAGCACTATAACAAATGGCTGTTACATGGAAAAATCCCTAATGACAAAAAGTACACGGTCATCATTCCTGTAACAAAAAAGGATAGACAAGCACAGGCCATTGCAAGAAAGGAAGCCAAGAGCGATCCCTCAACCCCTGCAAGAGATGACTACCAGCCACGTACTCCCAAGGTGGTGACGAAAGTATTACCGAAAGAACTGAAGCCCGGGTTACAAGGTGATCAGCCAGAAATGATTGAGATCAATGGTGTTTCAGCTGTTCTAGTGCGTTCTGGAGATGATCTTGCAGCCCTCTTAAGGCGTACGGGTCTTAGTCAAAGGAGATTTCTAAAGTTTAACGAACTGTCTAATGTCCCCACATTAGAAACTGGCACGCACTACTTCACCAAGAAGAAGAAAAAAGTTTCAAAAATGAGCTATTACACAGTACAAGAAGGTGAGACCCTGTGGGAAGTAAGCCACAAATTTGGAATCCGGAAAAGCAAGCTTGCCAGTATTAACAGAATGTCAGTAATAGACGAATTGAAGCCCGGAAGAGTACTCTGGCTTCACAAGAAAAGGCCTTCAGACATCCCAGTTAACTATATCCAGCTACCAGAAAATAGGGAGCATAATTCCGGGTCGCCGGAAATTGCTAAATCTACTGAGGCTGAGGAAGTAAGAATAGTTCCCTCTCGCAGCAGTTCACCAAAACCAAGCAATAGAAAATTGAAAGGAAAATCACATACGGTCTCTTCAGGTGAAACCCTTTGGGCGATATCAAAAAAGTATGAAGTATCAGTGGAGGACATTCGTGCTTGGAATGGACTATCCAAATACGACCCAATTAAGCCAGGTCAGGAACTTTCCCTAAGTCCGGAGAAGAAACAAGTTGTAAATGAGGTATTACCCCAGAAGGAAACCAAATTCTATATAGTACAACCAGGAGATACCTTATATCAAATTGCAAAGTCACACGATATGGGTGTGAGTGAATTGATAGATCTCAACAACAAAAAAGATAGCCACATAGATGTTGGCGAAAAACTCAAGGTTTATAAATAGAGGAAACTCTACTCTTCTTCCTCTATCTCCACCTCCTTGTATTCAAAAGGCAGGTTTAAGATATCCTGAAAATCCTCACCTACTTCTCGCATCCCCTCATCATCTTCCTCATAGTGCCAATTCACATGGATGCTTTTTCCATCTTCTTCTAAGCCTTTGAGCTTTTTCAAAACAAGAAAAATGCATTTGGAAGTACCAGAGTTAAAGTAGACCATATCAAAAGTGGCGGTGATGGTGCCAGCAAGGACTTCCGCCAAGTCATCCACGGCCTCAAAAATGGGTTGGAAAAAACGTTCTACGTGTTCTGGACTGGATGACCCTTTGAACTCAATAATACCTTCTTCCCCGTCAATGCGGACTTCAGGAGTGGTCCTGGTGGCTGTCTGGAAGAAAGAAAAGCTCATAGAAGGTTCAAAACGTGTAAAAGTGCAGCCTGTGCAGTTGAAAGCAAATCCTTTTTCGTTTGTTCAACCCGAATGTTCGACGAATGGAAGAAAATTTTACTTAATACTCAAAATCCAGGCCTAGTCGCTCCTTTAGTTCCTTTATAGAAGGGTTCTGTTCTACGAGATAATCATACTTATCCTTACTGGTATAAAGCTTTCTTCCCTCTTTTATCTCTTCCACTACTTTGTCTATTTTGATGAGATCATTTTGCAACTCTCCTCTGAGATGACCTACTAAGTCTGTCTCAAAGCGTTCCAAAATTTCTATCTCCAAAGCGCTGGAAAGTGTTAGAGAAATGCCGTTTCCATTTTTCAAAGGGTTACGATTGAGTACAATGGCTTCCATATCCCCAATCCCTGACTTCAGCTTTATCTCTTTAAATTTTTGCCATGACGCATCCAACTGCTCTTGACTAAATTCCTCCGCTCTATTCTGGCCTTCAACCTTAGGTTTCTCCTCCTGGGGCTTCTTCTTTGCCCGGTTGAAGATATTGGGCGTTTCGGCGTTGGTGTTGCCTAAAGCTTGTTTTATGGAAGGGGTTGAGACAGGTTTGTCGGGAGGTGGAGGTTCAGATATCGAAGGCTTTTGTACTACTTCTGCCTTGCCTGGCTCGGATTTAGGGGCAGCCGGTGTTAAGCTACTTTTTTTTTTTCGATTGGTTGATCTGCGAGCTTAATCGCCCTTGAAAGATTCGATAGCTTCATCAAAGCAAGCTCTACATGCAATCTTTGATTCTTACTTGCCTTGAAAGACAGGTCAGTTTGACTGAGCAGGTTCAGTGCACTGAGCAAGAAAGAAGAGCCCACTTTCGAAGCTTGTTCGGCATACTTGGACTTCACATTATCCGAAACCTCAAGCAACGAGATAGTAGCATTGTCTTTACAAACGAGTAAATCTCTCAAATGCCCCTGAAGCCCCACCAGGAAGTTGTGTCCATCAAAGCCATTTTTCAATACTTCATCGAAGAGCAGAAGTACTTGGGACATCTCCTCAGCCATGAAATGATCAACCAACTTGAAATAGTAGTCATAGTCAAGAATGTGAAGATTCTTGATAGCTCCTTGATAGGTGACCTTGCCATCAGCAGCGAAAGTCACCAACAAATCAAATATGGATAAGGCATCTCTTAAAGCACCATCGGCTTTTTGAGCAATAAGATGCAGTGCTTCCTCCTCTACTTCTATGCTTTCTTTCTCCGCAATCTTTTTAAGCTGATAGACTATGTCATTTACTTCTATCCTATTGAAATCATAAATCTGGCACCTCGAAAGAATCGTGGGTATCACCTTATGCTTCTCAGTAGTGGCTAAGATGAAGATAGCATAAGAAGGAGGTTCCTCCAGTGTCTTCAAAAAAGCATTAAATGCCTGATTGGATAACATATGCACCTCATCTATGATATAGACTTTGAATTTTCCCTGTTGAGGAGGGTAACGCACCTGATCTATGAGGTTTCTTATATCTTCGACACTGTTATTCGATGCCGCATCCAGTTCGTAGATATTGAAATTACCCGAAAGTTCGGCCTCCTGATTTTCAAAACCATTGACCATTCTGGCCATGATTCTGGCACAGGTCGTCTTACCAACACCCCTTGGACCGCAAAAAAGCATCGCTTGGGCCAACTGATTGGTATCAATGGCATTCTTCAAAGTAGTCGTGATGTGGGATTGCCCCACCACCTCTTCAAAACCAAGAGGTCTGTACTTACGTGCCGATACTACGAAGTTGTCCACGTCGTGAAATTAAGAAAAAGTGTCGTAGAAATACCACCTCACAAAAGCATTCGTGGAAAACAATATCGGCTCTGATGAACAACTATAACTTTAATGATTATGCTCAAGAAAATTCTTTATTGGCTTCCAAGAATAATCGCCTCGCTGATCCTTTTGCAAACGCTCTTATTCAAATTCTCAGGTGCTCCTGAGTCCGTTTATATTTTCTCACAATTAGGTCTTGAGTCTCATGGAAGGATTGGTGTAGGTATTATGGAATTAATTACAGGTATTTTGCTCTTAGTACCAAAATATTCTGGTATCGGAGGATTATTGGGCATTGGACTTATGGCTGGAGCCATTTTCTCCCATCTTACCTCCTTAGGCATTGAAGTACAAGGAGATGGTGGTCAGTTATTCATCTATGCCTTGGTTGTGCTTTTTGGATGTGCTATTACCGTTTTTCAAGAGCTGGAAAAACTAAAAGCACTGATTCTCAGAAAGTAGTTATCTAAGCTTTTTAAGCTCAAAAACATCGTTTCGAGCATAGTGTCCGATAGGGTCAAAATCCATTTTCGCCTTGGCTATAAGTGACATATCCAATTCTGCCTGAAGGATACCGCTCCTATCCCAAAGAGGACCAGCAACCACATTGCCCAGAGGATCTATGATGACACTTCCTCCTCTGCTAGGAATTTCCGAGAGATTTTCAAGATCTTCACCTTGCAGGTCTTGAGGGTAATCTTCCTTAGTCACATATTGATTACAGCCTAAAACGAAACAGCGGCCTTCGGTAGCAATATGTCGCATTGTATGTTGCCAACTATCTCTTTGATCCGCTGTAGGTGCCAAGTAGATTTCTATCCCTTGTTGATATAAGAAGGTCCGAGGAAGCGGCATGTAGTTTTCCCAGCAGATAAGACCGCCCATTTTACCAAAATCAGTATTGAATACCTCCAGATCAGATCCGTCTCCCTCTCCCCAGATAATACGCTCCGCTCCGGTGGGCTTTAGTTTTCTATGCTTCCCTACCAAATTACCCTTCCTATCAAAATAGAGAAGGGTGCAGAACAGTGTACCAGTTTCACCTCTTTCCGTAACACCGATAACTAAATAGGTATTTAGCTCTTTAGCCAAAGCCCCGAGTCTTTCCGACTCCTGACTGGGTACGGAGATACTATTTTCCCAATATCGGAGCCAAAGTGCTCTACCTTCTTCGCTGCGACTTCCCACCACAGTTCCAAAAGAAAGCCCCCTCGGATAAGCAGGTATAAAGGCCTCCGGAAACAAGATCAAATCGGGATTTTCCTTGGAAGCTTTTGTAGCAAGCGCTTCTATCTTATCAAGCGTCCACGAAAGGTTAAATAGGACTGGCGTATCCTGGACAACAGCAACTTTTACACTTTTCACATCTCAAGGTTATAGAAAAATGAGCATTGTTG
>CAZZHO010000045.1:0-27927 GCA_964653795.1 uncultured Roseivirgaceae bacterium
TTTCTATTTCATAAAGAAGATCTTCCACTCGATCCAAATCATCAGCTGTGTCATTTAGCTTCTTTAGTGTCTCTTTTTTCCTGATCTTGAATTTGGATATACCCGCAGCTTCTTCAAACAAGGAGCGTCTAGAGTTGTCCTTATCGTTCAGGAGGTCATCGACCATCTTCAATTCGATAATGGCATAGCTATTGGAAGCTATACCCGTATCCAGAAATAAGTTGGTAATATCCTTCAATCGACAGGCTACTCCGTTAAGCAGGTATTCACTTTCACCAGATCTATAATATCGCCTTGTGATAGTCACTTGCGAATACTCAGTAGGAATAAGGTTTTTTGTATTGTTGAAAGTCAATGACACTTCTGCTAACTGTGTCTGCTTCCTGTTCTTGGTGCCATTGAAAATGATATTCTCCATTTTCTCGGACCTAAGTACCCGACTCTTCTGTTCTCCGAGCACCCATCTGATGGAATCGACTACATTGGATTTACCACAACCATTGGGGCCTACGATCCCCGTGATACCCTCATCGAAATTGATGGTTACTTTATCAGCAAAACTCTTGAAACCCTTGATTTCCAGCCGTGTAAGCTGCATATATCGATTTTAATTTATGGATTAGGTTTGATAACCTCTAAAAAATGGCCTCGCTCCGTGTTTCACCTTTATACCACCCCAATCACCAACACGCAACACCTATGCGATTCAGACCAGGATCAAAAATAATTAGGTGTGGGGAGTTTTAAGTTAACCTGGCAGAGATTAAATTTCCGATTCGCAACGCGGGAAGTATGGAAGATTTACAATTGTGGGTTTACATCGTTTTTGGGATAATATATGTGGTATCACGTGCCCTGAAAAAGAAGCAACCTTCAAAACCTGGTCATTCCCCGCTAGAGACGGAAGATGAAGTCAGCGGAAGACCTACCAGGAGACAACCCGCAAGTTTCGAAGAGCTTCTTAGAGAAATAACTGCGCAGAATGAACCGCAGGAGGTTGAAGAAGAAGTAGTCACTGTTGAAGAGGTCTCGAAATCAACTCCTGAGCCAAAGCAAGATTTTTCCCTGGAAGGAGAGAAGCGACATTTCAGCGACGAGGAAAGTCGAAAGATCTATGAAAGATCCATAGCAGCTGCCAGTAACTCAGATCAAGAAGAAATCTCAAATACTATCCCTAAAGTTCGATTACAAAAGCAGGAGTCAGCGACCAGCTCATCTTTCTCTTCTGATATTAAGGATATGCTGGCAAATCCTACAAGTGCCAGAAAGGCCGTCATTCTATCCGAGATATTTCAACGGAAATACTGATCAGCTGAATGGATTTTAAGGCGGTGACAATTATTTACAATGGTTGACACCAGGATGATAGCCTAGGATTATGAAGCCCGTATCCTTGTATAACACCAAGGAATAATCTCATGCTTCGCAACTATCTCAAAATCACCTTCAGGAATCTTCTAAGAAACAAAGCTTACCTTGTTATCAATACCCTTGGACTCGGTATCGCTTTGGCCTGCTGCATGACAGCATACCTGTTGCTCGCTTTCAATATTGAGTTTGACAAGGCCTTCGCAGATGAGGACGTGGAAGACGTATTTATGATGCATACCCATGTCACCTACACGGATGGCATCCCGCAACATCATGGCATTACACCTATCAGTCTAGGACCTGCCATTGCCAATGACCTTAGTGGCATTAAGCGTTACTCCAGATGGATTTTTGAGGGTGGCGCTGTAAGCTTCGATGATAAAGTATTTAATGAAGGAGTTGCTTTTACGGACCCTGACATCTTCAAGATATTTGAAGGTTTCAAGGTTATTGAAGGGTCTCTAGATGCTTATGAAGGACGAAATATTGTAGTCCTGACTGACGAGATGGCCAAAAAGTACTTTGCCGATGAACCAGCGCAGGGCAAAATCCTCAACCTCAATTTTCCTAACGCCACCAATTTCAAAGCTGAAGTGGTCGCAGTAGTTGAGAAGCCACCCTTGAACAGCACCCTGGTTTTTGATGTCATGATGCCGATTGAGCATTTCATGGATATATATGATATACCAAGTGACATGTGGTCGGATTGGAGAAATCCGGCCCTTTTTGTGCAACTGGAAGATCCTGCCAATGCTGCGAACTATGCGTCATTGATGGGACCTTATATGGAGAGAAGAAATGCTGCCAGAGAGGACATGGTAGTGGATCGTTTCGAACTACAGCCATTTAAGGCCAATTTCAATCAAGATGATATTTCATGGTCCCAAACCAATATGAGGATCAGCACTATTCCATTGGTAATCTTTAGCGTCCTGGCGTTGATGATTCTATTGGTTGCCTGCTTTAACCTATCCAATACTTCTTTCGCTATGGCTGCCAGAAGGCTAAAAGAAGTGGGAGTTAGAAAAGTAATAGGGGCCACAAGGGTACACATCATCATTCAGTTCTTGTTGGAAATGATGGTCACGATATTCATTGCTACCATAGTGGGCCTTGCCATGTCAAAGGTGATTGTTCCTGAGTTTGCTTTGATGTGGGGACTAGATTACGGGATGGAGGACTTAAATGGTATTAACCTATTGATATCCTTGTTGTTACTTGTATTCATTTCATCTACTCTGGCCGGTCTATATCCGGCAATGTTCAATAGCAAGTTCCAGCCCGCCGTTATTTTAAAAGGCAACGCCAAAGTGAAGGGCACTAATTTCTTTACTAAAACCCTGGTGGGAATCCAATTCGCTATTTCGGTGATTGTCCTGATTAATGGTATCATCTTCATCAACAATACCAAATTTCAGGAAGCCGTGGATTTTGGGTTTGCCAAGGATGACGTTATCGCAGTTGACATCTCTGACAACTCAGAGTATGATATCATGAAAGGTGCAGCTTTAACACTTCCAGATGTGAAAAATGTAGGCAGAACCCATCACACACTTGGCTGGAGTAGTTATCCATTTCCAGTTACAGTGGATACTGCTGAGCATCAAGTGCAGCATATTGAAGTAGGCGAAAACTTCTTTGAAATCATGGAGATGAAGCTTGTAGATGGTAGGTTTCTTGATTTTGACCGTGCCAATGATCAATTGGGAGCTATCGTCGTAAACCGTACCTTCCTTGATAAAACGCACATAAAGGAGGCATTGGGAACAGTGGTGACGGTCAGAGGTGAAAGAAAAAGGATAGTGGGGATAGTGGAAGATCACCTGGACAATCTTTTCAGGTCTAAGGAGCCGGAACCATTTGTCTTTTATCCTTCCAAGCCAGATGAATTCCGATTGATGCTGGTCAAGGCCGAAGGACCCACTAAGTCATTATTAGAAGATTTAGAAGCTTCCTGGCAGAAGGCTTTCCCTGACAAGCCTTTCAATGGCCGATTGCAAGATGAAATGATGCTCGGTGGAATGCGACAGACTAACAACAACATGAAGAAGATATTCATTTTCCTCACTATCCTGGGTGGCTTACTTTCTGCATCAGGGATCTTTGCCTTGGCCTCACTAAATGTGGAAAAGAGAACCAAAGAAATAGGCATCAGGAAAGTATTGGGTGCTTCAATCCAGCATATGATTTATTTATTGAGTAAGGACTTCTCGCTTATACTCACTATTGCTGCCATTGTTGGTAGTGTAGGAGGGTTCTTCTTAGCCAATCTACTTTTGGATGAAATCTATTCCTATTACATGAAAGTGGGACCTATTCACTTAATTCTTGGTGCGGTAACCTTGGTTATATTGGGTCTTTCCACCTGTGCCGGTACCGTCCTGAAAGCGGCAAGAGCGAATCCAGTAAAGTCATTAAGAGCCGAATAGCGAATCGGGATTATACTACAGAAAGCTGGCCAATTGGTCAGCTTTTTTTGATTGCACTATTTTCACGATATGAATACTACATGGCTTTACATTCTAATTGCTGTCGTTATCGTCATTCAGGTAGGTCTCCTTATTTGGGGTCGCAAAATCAGAAAGCGGGCCAGGGAAAATGACGTGCTCGTGAAGTACAACATCAATACACGTCAAGATGCCTGGAAAGTCCTTTCTAATCCGGACCTGCCAGACGATGACCGGGAGAAGTTAGAAGCGCTTTATAATGCCGAGTAAGCGTCGATCTATCTAATTTCAGGGCACATCATTTGTCTAATAGAATAATTATTAGCAGATTTCTGTAGCATCTAGCAAATCAACTCTAATGGCATTTTCGATTGTTGAATCCGAAGAGCAAGGCATAGCTATCATCCAGCTAAAGTCAGACGATGACGTGATAATGGAAATTTTGCCTAATCATGGTGCTACTTTAAATTCTCTCAAACTTGATGTTGACGGTAGCTGGGTAGAGACCATCGTCGGCTATAATAATTACCAGGAGGTGCCGGATTTCCCAGGAAGCCGAAGCTCCATTCTTTTCCCATTTCCAAATCGATTAAAAGCGGGGAAATACAGATATGAAGGTATTGAGTATCAATTTCCAACGGAAGAGAAGCATCATGGCAACGCCATCCACGGTCTGGTAAAAGACCTGCCTTTTAAAATATTAGAAAAAGAAGCAACCGATTCTGGTGGCTTCATAAAACTTGCGAATTACAGCTCAGGAGACTTACCCTACTATCCTTTTGCCTTTGGCTTGTACGTAACCTTCACGTACAGTAATAATGAGTTGGATGTGCTGTTTGAAGTTGAAAATAGGGGCAATACGCATATGCCAGTAGGCCTTGGTTGGCATCCCTATTTCACAGTAGGTGGTGGCAAAGTGGATGAAATTGAGATGAAGCTCCCATTTGTGAGTCAGGTAGAGCTAGATGATATCAATCTTCCGACAGGAAAAGTGCTCGACTTTTTTGACTATGAAAACTTTAAGAAGGTTGAAAATCAGGAGTTTGACGACTGTTTCAAGCTGATAATGCAGGACAAAGGCGCCATCTTTTCACCTAAAGATGGTTATGGACTTTCACTAGAGCCTAGCAAGGAGTTTCTCTTTCTCCAAGTCTACACACCTGGTGATAGGGGGAGTATTGCAATAGAGCCGATGAATTGCAATGTAAACGCTTTTAACAATCAGGAAGGCTTAATGGATCTTGAGAAGGGGTCAACTTACTCCGCGTCTTTTAAGGTGAGAACCATGGATCAAGAGGAGTATGAAGACATCAAATCCTCTTTTGATGAGGACGATTAGCCAACTTTGGTAAAGCTTCTGCTGTATTGCAGATAGATAAGCTTAAAAATGACAAGAAAAGATTTCCTTCAAAAAGCTGGCGCTGTTGTGGCATTATCGAGTTTAGGTGTTTCGCTGGAAAGTTGCTCCGATGATGATAATCCAACGCCAGACTTGGGAAATGGACTCAATATTGATCTGACACAAGCCCCATTCGATGAGGTGCTGAGCAGGGGCTGGGTTTTACATCCGGAGGAAAATGTGTTGATAGTCAACTGGGAAGGAGAGGTACGAGCGTTCACCAGCGTATGTACGCATGAAGGATGTGCCCGAGATTGGGTTTTTGGCAGAGGGGTCTTTACCTGTACCTGCCATAGCTCAAGATTTAGCCATCGTGGCGAGGTGCTATCCGGCCCAGCCTCTAAGAACCTGGCTGAGTTTTCAGTGGTTCAAATCGGGGATGTGCTGATGATTTCCTGAGGAAGGGTTATTTCCTTATTTTGCAGCAAAACCCATTTTGATGAAAAAATTCCTTGTTGCATTATTGATCATTGTAGGGATCCTGTCCATTGTCTATTTAACAGGGCCAAAAGTCGAGTACGATGCCGTATCCGCCGATATGCCGTCACTCAATGTAGCGCTAGAGGAGTTGGATGCGTATATTGAGTCCAATGAAAGGGTGATCCCAGGTATCAAGCCCGAAAATCAGTCACAGATTATTTGGGTAGACGATTCAGTGCAGCAGACAGAATATGCCATTGTCTATTTGCATGGGTTTTCAGCAAGCCCGATGGAGTCTCGTCCGGTGCACATGAACCTCGCTAAGAAGTTTGGCATGAACTTATACCTTCCCAGACTCTCTCAGCATGGTTTGGAAGATACAGACGCCTTTCTCGACCTTACACCTTCATCATTGATGGAAAGCGCAAAAGAGGCATTGGCTATAGGTCAAATAATAGGTAAGAAGGTAATCCTTATGTCATGTTCTACAGGTGGAACGCTATCGATTTATTTGTCTGCTAAAAATCCAGATCTGGTTTTTGCGCAACTTCTTTACTCACCTAACATTGAGATTTTTGATGGTACAGTGAAGATTGTGAATGATCCGTGGGGAGAGAAGATCTTGAAGAGTATAGCAGGAGACTTCAGAGATCATCCCGAAGAACGCGGAACGGAAATTGAAAAGTATTGGACCATCAAGTATAGATCGGAAGGAGTCATTGCGCTTCAAGACTTACTTGAGCAGACCATGACCGACGAGGTATTTGAGGCCATTCAACAACCTTACATGCTTGGCTTCTACTACAAGAATGAAGAGGAACAAGACAATGTAGTATCTGTAGCTGCAATGAGAGATTTTGATTCAAAAACAGCCACTAAATCTGACCAAAAAAGGATCAGTGAATTTCCGACAGCTGCAAACCATGTGATAGCCTCTGACCTTCAATCTAAAGACTGGCAGACCGTCCAGGCTGAAACAGAGAAGTACATCACCGAGGTATTGGGGATCGCAACAATAAACTAAAGGGTTCCCGAAAAGGCTTTAATGCCTGTAAAGCCTCTCTAGTTGAAATTTGCTTCAATTTGAAAGTGCTGCCAGGTTGCAACTGACAAAATGCTGGAAGATCTACGGCAATAATATTACCAACTCTGGCGTATCCTCCGGTAGAGGCACTGTCATTTAATAGCACAATAGGCTGGCCATTTGCAGGGACTTGAATGGTGCCTGCCGATATGGGACTAGATTGAATATCATGCTGATCCAAGACTAAGGGAGTATTAGTCTCGATTCTATGTCCAATTCTATCCCCCAGCTGGCTTTTACACCACGTTTCCTTTTGCATCCTTTTAAGAATTTCAGCATTTGACTCAGGACCTGCCAAAAATCGAATTTCATCTTCAGCTAACGGTACTTCGTACTGAGAGGGAAGGTTTTGAGCTCTTTCGACATCAGACTTGGATAGTAAGTCACCTTTTTTAAGAATCCTACCTTGGCAACCACCCCATTTTGTCCTGGTCAGTGTAGCGTAACTACCAAACTTCTGATCACCTTCCCAGCCACCTTCTACTGCCAGGTAATTGATATGACCAAGTTGTTGCTTCCCAAACTCCAGCACATCTCCGGGGCCGACATAGTGGACCTCATTTACCGCCTGAGCTAGACTGTTTAATCTCAATTCAACTTCAGCACCAAAAACACTGATTTTCCCATAAGCTTTGAATTTCATACTAAGCCCTGGACCTATAATTTCCAAAGTAGGTGCTAAAGGGCTGTTGTCTAGGGCTTGATTTGCATTACAGTGAGAGAGCCAATCCAAAGCTCCTCCTGTAGGTATACCAAATTGTCTGTATCCTGGTCGTCCTAGGTCTTGTATTGTCGTATGTAATCCGGGACGTAAAATTTCGACGAAAGGCGTCATCTTGAGATGAATTTTACCTTATCACCAGGTTTTAAAAGCGCTTCATCGTCGGTGCCGAAAAACGCTACTTCGCAATGGCCCAAACCATACCATCCTCCGGGACTATCATTGGGATAAATCCCACATTGAGCACCTCCTATAGCTACTGTACCCGATTTTATTTGACCTGGAACCTTTTTTCTTGGGATATGTAATCTCATATCTAGTCCAATTAAGTATGGAAAACCGGGGAGAAAGCCAATCATTGCCACAGTGTAAGTGGGAGCACAGTGAATGGCTATTACTTCATCAGGCGTCAATTTAAGTTCTTTGCAGAGATACTTCATGTCAGCTGAGTCCTGAGAGTAGTCAACCTTGAATACTCTTTCTCTTATCGACTTCTCAGAGGTTGGATCAAGATTTTTGTAGTGGAGCAACAATTGTTGTGAAAGGTTCTCAAATTCATATTGGAAAGGGTCATAGCTGACGCCAACTGCGTCATACGTATTCCAAACATCAATCACACCATCGATTCGGCCCTTCTCAATACTTGCAGCAAGGTTTTGGGCGGTTGATAGCACCTTTTCCGGATGCACGCAGGAGTGGATGGAAATAGTTAGTGAATATTCATTAAACGGTAATATGCTTACTTCCATCAGTCACGTTGCTCTTGAAGGGCCTGGATGACCTTTATTATTTCCAAAGCCCTCGGATTATCGCCATGAACGCAGATCGTATCAAATTGTACATCAATTACGCCATCCGCCGTTTCGATCCTGGAATCAAAAAAAATAGGTCCCAAATGAGCTTTCGCAGTATCAGCATCGGTAATTAAACTACCCTTGATCTTCCTGGGCGTCAAAGTATAGTCTCTTTCATAGGTGCGATCTGCAAAGACTTCCCACTTTACTCTAGGCAGGTCTAAGTCAGGCTTATAAGGCACATAAGTGTACAGATTTGGATTGATCTTTTGGACAATTGCCAAAATGGTTTGGAGAACACGATCAGACTTCATCATGTCATTATTGAGGGCGCCATGGGGCTTTACATGATGCAATGTGCCACCGGCCACTTCAACCAAACCTTTTACGGCCATTATTTGATAGAGCAGGATATCTTCCAAGTCCCGCATATCCAGCTCCATACTTCGCCGACCAAAACCAGAAAGGTCGGGATAGGAGGGGTGAGCCCCTATTTTCACATTATTTTCTAAGGCTAAGTCAATGGTCCTTCTAATAGTGCTCGGATCACCACCATGGAAGCCACAAGCCAGGTTGCAGGATTGGATATGTGGCATTAATGACTCATCCGAGCCCACCTTGAACCGCCCGTAACTCTCACCCATGTCGACATTTATATTCAAAGGAATCATGGCAGAAGATTGATAAAAGTTCTGATGGACAGTGCAGTAACGACAAGTAAAACAATCCCTCCGAGAATGTTTTGAACAAGGTTGTTCCGGCTACTTCCCATAATTGATTTGCTATTCACCATCCAAAAGAGATATACAGCTATGATCGGTAACAACAGACCATTGGCTATCTGGGCCACCCGAATAATAAAAATAGACTTAAAACCTACAGTGGAGAAAATCATACCCGTTGCTAAGACTGTGATCCAGGTGTACTTGAAAATTTTTTCTGATTTGTTGAAAAGACCCGAGATAGCATATCCTGCCGCCATTGGAGCAGTTATGGCCGAAGTAATACCAGCAGCAAACAATCCAATTGCCACCAAGACTTTGCCAAAACTTCCAAGCGCCAGCTCTATTCCTCTTGCCAAATCAGAAGCCTTGTTTATTGCTATCCCACTGTCTCTGACAGCAGCCGCGACTATTACAATGGACATGGAGATAACAACTCCCAGAGTGACAGAAATGATGGTGTCATTCTGGATAGTATTCAGCGACAGGCGTTTGTTCTTAGCTTCGTTGATAATGGCCGCATGCAGAAATAGGTTGTAAGGAACAACCGTAGTTCCCACCAATGCTATCACGGAGAGAATATCAGTATCCCGAAAAGAAGGAATAAACAGTCCCTTTAAAATTTCAGTAACAGGTGGCAGCAGCATCGCAGCAGCTAAAAGGAAGCAAAGGGCCATTGCCGCCACCACAAAAATGAGAATACGTTCGATCGATTTGTAATTCCCCAGCCATAGCAGCAAGAAAGCAACCACACCAATGAGCAAGTTCACCGGATTGATAAAACCAGCTATCCTCCAACTCTCTTTTTGAAACACTTCGATACCCAGCGCACCGCCAGCAATATTTCCAGCTTCATATGCCGCATTCCCAATTAAAATAGCGGTAATGATTAAGGTAAATGCGAATATTCTAGGTGTATTAGATTCCAGGTTTTCCGCTACGACTTCACTGATCCCTTTTTTATTTACCACACCAATTCTAGCTGCCATATTTTGAAATACTATCGTGGTGATTCCAGCTATCAAAAGCACCCATAGTAGATCATACCCATAGTTGAATCCGGACAATGTGCATACAGTGACTGTACCAGGTCCTATAAAAGCAGCAGTTATGAGTGTCCCAGGGCCGAATTTCATATGATTTTAATCATGCAACTGTAGCGTATTATTGGACGAATTTAGCGCATCAAGTCTTATCTTCGTACCATGGATCATGCCCAAGCCATAGCATTATATCGACCAACACTGCAATCTATTGCTATGCGTATGCTGGGGTCTATCGCTGATGCGGAAGATATCGTTCATGATACTTTCTTAAAATGGATGACCATCGATAAGAGTCATATCCAGAATACAAAGGCCTTTCTTATCAGAAGTGTAACTAACAATTGCATCAATTTTCTGAAGAAAGTGAAGAGAGCACCACAGGCTTTAGAAGAAGATCATGAATTGATAGTCGATGAATCCGTGGCTGCCGTCAATAAAGACGATGAACACCATATCCGGCAAGCCTGGTCAGTACTTAATGCGAAATTGGCGCCTGTAGAAAGGGCTGTTTACGTTTTAAGAGAAGGATTCAACTTTGAATATGAAGATCTGCAACACATAGTGGACAGAAGCTCGGACAATTGCCGGCAACTATTCAAAAGGGCTAAAGACAAAATAAGCCAGGAGGTACCACGCATTTCAATTGAGCTACCAAGCATCAAAATCCCCGACACCTTCAAAAACGCATGTAACCTTGGTTACATTTCAGAACTCATAGCAGAGCTCAAAGTGGATTTCCCACTAAAAAGAAATTTTTTCTAACGTTTTTGTCACATCCTGGATTGGAGCATTGTCTTGTAAAAAACAAGATTCTCTTAGACTAGCATAAAATCCACAATGGAAGTAATTATTACCTTTTTTATAGCCCACTGGTATTTATCCCTTTTCTTTCAGACGTTTTTCCTTCATCGATATGCGTCTCATGGAGCCTTCACTATGTCGGCGACTGCTGAAAAAGTATTCTTCGTACTGACATGGATTTTCCAAGGTTCTAATTATCTGAGCGCTTATGGTTATGGTGTAATGCATAGAATGCATCATGCTTTTGCTGATACCCCAGATGACCCTCATTCCCCAAAATATGACGAGAGTATTTGGAAAATGATGTGGAAAACAAAAACTCTTTACTCTGCAATTGCCAATAAAAAGATAGACATAGAACCTCGATTCATTGAGGGAGTACCGGAATGGACTCCATTTGATAAGTTCGCTCGATCTTGGGTTTCCAGAATTTTCTGGGGAGCACTCTATATTGGTGTTTACTATCTATATGCTGATCAATTGTGGTTGTGGCTGTTCCTTCCAATGCAATTTGCTCTTTCTCCTATTCATGGAGCTATTATTAACTGGTTCGCTCACAAGTATGGCTACAGAAACTATGAGGTAGGGGATACCTCCAGAAATTTCTTACCGTTCGATTTCCTTATGATGGGTGAAAGCTATCATAACAACCATCACAAGAATGGTTCAAGGGCCAATTTCGGTGGCATCAGATGGCATGAGATTGATCCTACTTACCTGGTAATAGTCCTTTTTGATAAATTGGGTATTGTCAAGATCAAGAGCAAAAAAGTTGAAAAGGAACTGGTAAGGCAAGCCGCTTAAGGTACCCTGACCCCATTTTCAGATACTTCGAAAAGGCCTCTACTGGGCAGTTTTAATAACAATTCATCTAGGAAATTGTCCAGTAGAGCAATTTGATTCTTTCTGGCGAGGTTGCCGTGAAAGAAGACCACAGTGGGAGGAATGCCTCTTTTGAAATAGCTCCTGACAAAATCATGATCGGAAGTCAAAATAGCTAAATCCTCATTCTGAGCGAAAGCTGTAATCTCCGGATCTAGAATTCTTCTTCTGTCACCTTTGCTTTCATTTATATGAAAGGCCTCAAACCCTTTCGAGCGAAGTATCGAGGCCAACTCAGGGCTCAGATTCTCATCTACAATGAATTTAGGTTGCACTTTCAAATGATTTTGGAAGATATGTGAACGTTTTTGGCGGAAATGTGAATAACCCTTTCGGGAAATTACAATCATAACCAACTCGCCACATAATGTTTAATTTTTTAGGTAAGTCAAAAGACGCCCCCAAGATCAAATTCGACAAGGAGTGGAACTCCTATGTTGTAGTTCAAAAAAGTAACATCTTATACACTGGAACAAAGGAACAGTGTCAGATGTACATGAAGAACTATTCGTATGCTTAGTGGAAAGAAGACCGATTAATAAGTAAGAGTGGTGCACAGTCACGCCGCCTTGTGCACTGCTCTACTTGGTTTCTAATAAGTAAAGTACGCGGACGCTTGCGTACGATCCCATCCAAAAGTCACAAGCAGAGAATCTATTCCTGCATCCTGTATAGAAATACCAAATTGTTCTACCGGAGTTTCTAGACTGGAAGTTTTTGCCTGTCCCCGGCAAACGTCGAGGTTTTCGTCATATGGATCACCTGTAAAGCTTGCTCCCCAAAAACCGATTTTTTCATTCAATGCAACTGTCCATGCATCCTCTTCTGGAATCGTATAAAGGCTGTAAGTTCCTGGAGGAACGGTCTTGCCATCGAAATTCACTGACTTTGAAAAGGTAATCTCCGTCGCTTCATTAGCACCCGTTCGCCATTTTTGGCCATAGGGCACCAAGGCCCCATCTTCTTTTGAACCAAAAATCAGGCGCTCCTTCATAAAGGGTCTACAGTATTTCACCTGAACACTTATTTGATCATTTTCAAATTCTGAAATCTCCTCCGGACTATGGCTTTTGGTGGTCAGAGATAAGTAGACCACAAATATTCCAAGGGCCAGAATAACGATGCCTATACCTATTAATGCTTTCCTAATCACTACTAGTTATTTAGAGAGTTCAAAAATACTTGTTGTTTTGGATGAGATAAGGATTTCCTTCGTCAAGTCAATAACCTTGCCATCAACCACATTGGTTCCTTTGCTGAAGTCTAAGAGTATTTCGGAGAACCTTGCTGGATCCAAGGTTTTATCTTCTCCATTCTTATTCATGATCACCATTACTGTCTGATCTTCATTGTATCGGAAGAATACATATATACCACCCTGAGGAATAAAGTGCTTTAATTGCCCATTGTGGATCGCAGTGGCGTTCTTTCTCCAGTTTGTAACTTTTGATACGTAATCGATTATTTCATTTTCAATAGAGGTTCTTCCTGCTGCTGTAAATACACTTCTATTGTCCGATTCCCATCCGCCGGGCATATCTGCTCTTTTCCGACTGTCTCCGTCTGTGGTACCATTTGCCATCATCAACTCAGTGCCGTAGTACACCTGCGGAATTCCCCGGGTTGTCATTAAATAGGCATATGACATCTTAAATAGCTCTTTGTCTTCACCAATTTGAGTATAAAATCTTTCCAAATCATGGTTATCAAGGAAGACCACATTTTCCAGAGGATTAGAATAAAGTCGGTCTTGCGACAACACCAAATACAGCTGCATCATTCCATTCATCCAGCCCTCTTCCTCATTCATTGCAGAGGCTACAGCTGCTTGTACCTGAAAGTCAGTAACATTTGGGAGGTATGAGTTGTAACCGTCTGCTTGCCCTTCCAGATCTCGTTGCCAGAAAGCCTCATGCGTTACGCTCTTTACCCAGGCCTCTCCAACTATATTAAATTGCGGGTAAGCCTCCAGTACTTCCTTGACCCACCTGGCCATGTAATCCTTATAGGGATAGACATATGTATCCATTCTAATGCCATCAATACCCGAATATTCAATCCACCAGATTGTATTTTGAATAAGGTAATCAGCCAATAGGGTATTTCTTTGATTTAGGTCTGGCATCTCATTCACAAACCAGGCACGTTCGAGTTTAGCGAGATCATGGTCAGAAGCATAGGGATCAGACTGTACTAGCCCCCGGTAACTGGTGGTTCCATATTTTTCAAGGTCGTGAACCCAATCTTTAGTCGGCAAGTCCGACATCCACCAATGCTGATCACCAATGTGGTTATGAATCATGTCCATGATGACTTTTACATCGTTGCGATGGCAGTATTCAACAAACTCTTTGAACTCATCATTGCTCCCATATCGACGGTCAATTTTGTATAGATCGGTAGCAGCATATCCGTGGTAAGCCCCATATTCAGGAGTCATATCATTTTCAAAGACAGGTGTCAACCAAACGGCTGTCATTCCCAACTCTTTGATATAATCCAGATTATTGCGAATCCCTTGAATATCACCACCATGACGACCATTAGGATTTGACCTGTCGGCCTTCTCTAGCATTCCATCAACGCTATCATTACCAGCGTTGCCATTCGCGAACCGATCCGGCATTAGCAGGTAAATAACATCGCTACTATTGAATCCTTGATTTTTCGTTTCGTCGTTATTTCTAGCTCTCAATTCGTAGCTAAGGTTCTTTTTCTTCTTTCCATTTGTAAATGAAAACTCAATGGTTCCAGATTTAACCGCGGACAAGTCAATATATAAGAATTTGTAATTCCAGGAATCACCGGTCATTTGGTTATTGATGATGACATCAGGATTATTAGTTGAAGCAGTATAGCGACCTATTCCCTCGCCATAGATCATCAGTTGCAACTCATTGGTTGGCATATCTGACCACCAGAAAGGAGGCTCAACTTTTAGGTCCTGAGCTGAGCAATAGAAAAAAAGGCTGAAGAACAGGAGGGAGGCTAATAGTATTTTCTTCATAGGTCAATGAATGAGTTTAGTTGGAATTTAGAAATAAAGAAAGCCCTCTCCAAACGCATTGAAGAGGGCCTTAGCATTGGTTAAAAGTTTTAATCTGTTATCACCACTTTTTCCATCACATCACCTTGACCAATTTGATCAATAACATCAAGGCCATCTACTACCTTACCGAATACTGTATGGTTTCGGTCCAGATGTTGTGTGTTGTCTCTATTGTGGCAAATGAAGAACTGGGAACCACCTGTATTTCTACCAGCGTGAGCCATAGACAATACACCTCTGTCATGGTATTGATTGTCACCATCTAACTCACAATCAATGTGGTAGCCAGGGCCACCAGCACCTGTCCCATCAGGGCATCCACCTTGAATTACAAAATTGGGTATCACTCTATGAAAAGTGAGCCCGTCATAAAACCCCTTTTTCGCTAGATCTGTAAAGTTTTTAACTGTGTTAGGGGCGTCTTTTTCAAAGAAATCGATCTTCATCACACCCTTTTTAGTATGTATTTCTGCTTTCATGTTCTATTTATAATCGTTTACAAGTTTAACCAATAAGTGAGTTTTAAAATCAATGCCCTGTTTACTGGAGACAAGGAGCCTTCATTGGCAAAATCCATTGTATTGTAGTTGTCTGTATAGACAATAAACAAGTCTGATACAGGAGCAAATCGGTACTGGAACCTTGCATTGACATTGATGTTTTCAAGTTGGCTATTGTACTGAAGAAAATTGGTAAAAAATATCCTCTTAGTGAGCGTGAAATCTATCCTGGATCCAATCAGAAAGAGGTTTGCACTGGATGAAGGAGTGGGGAGATTAATTCGATTGTAATTGACATTTAGCCCAAAAGAGGCAAACGGCTGCAATCTGTAGTTCAATTCTGTGCCGATGTTATATCGTTCTCCACTGAAATATTCTCCTAAAGAACCTCTAAGTACATAAGAAAATAGCTTCCGAGCATCTGACCTGAAACTAGCTCTAATTAAACTATAGGTGTATTCTGTTCCCGCAAGGAGAGGAGTGCCATCCGTATTAGTCGGGTCAAAATCATCGAATAGATAGGTGTATACTCTTTGGACACTACCATTCAATCTGCCTGTATTGAACATAGAGCCTTCATAGTTGATACCCCACAATCGGTCGGTATTGCGTTCTTTATCCCAGAAGTATTCTATTTCTCCTGTAATGAGGTGTCTAGTAAAAGCTCCTCGGTTTGGAAATATGTTATACCCCAGATCTGGATTAATTCTAAAAAAACCTGTTCTTGGCACAAAGCCAGCTTCTGCATTGTAGTTATCTCCTACATAAACATGGGCCCAGCTAAATTGCCATGTTTTAGACTGGTAGCTTATCCAGCCCGTTTGAGAGAAGGCATCATCCTCTTTGTCATTGTCAAACGACTTATGGTAGAAGACCCGACCATTCCATCTTCCATCACCAGATCTGATGTTGTAATCTACTCCTAATACCCTGTTGTAATTATTCGCTGAGTCAAGTTCAGAGCTATTTTGAAAGCTCTCCTTATTCACGAAAATGGCTCCTATGGCAGATCTTGCAAAAACTTTCCTTTGAACCACTCCAACGGTGTAATTCAAGGCAGGTAAGCCAATTTCTTCATCCTTAGCAGCTTGCATGTTGAGCAAGCCAATCCTTGTGTCTCGGTCCAGCTTACCACTCAACCGAGCCCCATAATGAATAGGGTTTTGAAGATTGACACCTGTTGCTGTATCCCTGGCAATACCGATTCTCCTTGAGAAGAATGGTCGCGCCAAGAAGGGATGCCCAAAGTCTTGAAATAAATCTGCGTTTTCCAGGAAAAACTGTCGCCTTTCAGGGAAAAAAAGCTCGAACCTATCAAGATTCGTGACTTGTTCGTCTAGCTCCACTTGTGAGAAGTCAGGGTTTACCGTCAGATCCAAATTCAAACCTGGACCTAATGCCACTTTGGCGTCACCACCAATGTCGAATTCTGTAGCATTCGTTGGGTTTCCATCATCATCAAACTCCTGCCTGCCAGCCCCGGCAACATATGGAATGACTGAAATATTGGATCCGGGACTTTTTAGGGGTTCGTCCCAAATCAACTCTTTCATAAAGGCAAGAGAAAGCAGTATGAAATTTCTTGGAATGGGTGCCCAAACTGATCTTTCTCCTTTTTCCGTATCGATCCGATAAAAGTTAATATTCCACCTATCCGCACCACTAGCGTAGCGCAGCGTTTTAAAAGGAATAGCTGCCTCAGCTATCCAGTAATCTTCATGTCTTGTAGCTTCAGCGTACCACTTATTGTCCCAGGAAAGTGACAAATCATCGCCTCTTTGGCCACCATTTACTATAAGACCTTCTCTTTGCACTCCGTAGGGATTTATCCCAAACTGGAAAGCATTGGTATTGTCCTGAAAAGGATCAATAACCAGCGTAATACCATCCAAATTGCCCCTGTAGTCACGCCTTAAGCTATTCAATACATAATCTCGGTTCTTGGTGAGGTTTTGCATCTTCGCGGCAAAGTAGAGGAAGTCATCATCGTAGGTTAGCATTACTTCAGACTGACTTTCACCCAGGATCGAATCAAATGGGAAATATTGGGTGAAATTGTTTGCTATCTCAGCTTTACTCCAAACTTCCTCGTCTAGCTTACCATCAATGGTGATGGCCTCATCTGTTCTCTTGATATGATAGTTGTCTTGTCCCATGGTTTGGGAGACTAAGAGTACTGACCAGAATGCTAGGGCATATTTCACGCCGCGAAGCTAGATGGTTTTGCTAAGTTTCAGAAGTCTCAGTTGATGAATGGATAAATGACTAGTTGGTGGGTATAGTTGAGGATTTTAAATTAGAATTGAGATTTGTCAATTGGGATCACAAAAAAGACTGACTTTATTTATGTTTGTGAAAACATGATCAGCATCTTATTCACCGTCACCTAAGTGGAAAAAGTCGAAAAAATTTTGTTGGTAGATGACGATGAGCATACTAATTTTTTGAACAAGACAATTATTAGGCATGCTCGATTCGCTGAGAAGGTAACAACCTTTACCTCCGCCTCAGATGCACTTGACTATTTGGAAGGGGCGATGAAAGACGAAGACCTTCCAGACCTTATTTTCCTAGATATCAACATGCCCTTCATGGATGGATGGGACTTCATTGAAAGTTACTCCAAATTGAATCTCAATGGAAGCGCTCCGAAGGTCATCATGCTTACTTCTTCTATCAATCCGAAAGACGAGCAAAGAGCGGAATCTATCAAAGAGATTAACGGTTTTCAATCAAAACCTTTGTCTCATGAGATCTTGTCCGGTATTTATAGAAAGTACTTCAACTGATTTCTTGAAGATTTAGCTTCTCTACACTCAACATTTCGTGATCAGGCAGCTCCACAGTGAAAATCGTTCCATCCATTGGGCTACTGGTAACTTCAATATTTCCTCCCATGGCCTCTACAAGATTCTTAGTGATGAATAGACCGATGCCGTCTCCCTCGATGTGAGGATGAAATCGCTGGTACATCCTGAAGATTTTCATTTCATACTTCTTCAAATCAATGCCCAGTCCATTGTCAGCCACAGATATGACGATGCCTTTTTGCCGCTTCCTGGCAGTAATACTTATTTCTACCAGTTGATCTGTTTTCCGAAACTTGTAGGAGTTCGACAGCAGGGAGTACATAATCGTTTGAACCTGAGACTCCTTGCCATATACTTTAAAGTCTTTTCTAATAGATACCTGGAGCTTGGACTCGATAGAAGGCCACTCAGACTGAACCTGATTGATAGCATCATCCACAATATCTTTCAACGATAACTCCTCGGCCGGCGCCGCCTCATCTTGCTGCTTCAAAATCTCACTCAAATCCTTAATTACCTTGTCCAGCTCGATGGATGATTTTTTGATTCGGCTGATTATTTCTTCCTCCAATCCTGATGATTGTGGGTCACCATATAGGTCTGACAGACCCATTATTTGTGTTAGTGGTCCCCTCATATTGTGAGATACCACATAGGTAAGCTCTTCGAGGTTTTGGTTCTTTTTGAAAAGCTTGTTGATGAGTTCTCCTTTTTCCTTTTCTAGCTTCTTGTTTAGGGAAGTAGAGTAGGCAGTGGCAACTATGTCCGTCAGAGACCCCACATATCTTTGGTCAGAATAGTTCCACTCTTTCTCCTCTGTGTGCATCACGGAGAAAAGCCCAACAAGCTCCCCGTCCATCTCCACTTTGGCATCAAGAATTGAGGTGATATTCAGGTCTTTGTAAAGTGCGGCATTGATATCTGATGCGTCTTTGCTCTTGCTCAACTCCTCGATAGGAGATGTCCTGTTTTGCAAGATGCTTTGGAAGTATTCAGGATAGTCATCGATACTCAATTCTGTACTTGGCTTAAGTTCTGGCAAGCCACTAGACTTGAAATACTTTAGTACATTTCGCTCTTTATCCAATATCCAGAATACAGCACCCTGAACTTCAAGGGTAGCAATGGATTGTTTAAGGAGGTATTTGATGAAGTTTTCAAAGTTGTAGTGCAGCAGATTGGCAAACTTGGAGAGATCGAGAAGTGAGCTTATGATCTGTTTTTCTCTCTCTTCGGCTTCAATCCTGGAAGTAACATCCTGACTGTAGCCATAAACCCTTAAAAGTTTACCCTTTACTAACTCCGCATAGTACCTTAACCTTAGATACTTCTTTTCACCATTCGCCAATACAACTGGAACACTTAGGTCAGAAATGATGCCATTCTGCTTTGTTTTGGCCATCGCTCTCTCCATCCGGTGATAGTCTTCGGTGGATACAAACTGCTTGATGAGATCGTTGCTAGGTTTGTCTTTCTGTGGTACCAGACCCAATTGATGAAATGTCTGGTCTGTCCATCTTATTTCCCGACTTTCAAAGTGGTACTCCCAGCTACCTAGTTTCGCAATCTTCTGACTTTCAAATAAGAGCTTAGTCGTATTGATAAGTTTATGATCCAACGATGCATTGATGGTTTCGATCTCGCGATTCTTGGCAAGAATGACATCATTCAACTCGTTCAATGCTCGTCCCTGACTTTGTGCTGTTTTCAGATTTCTTCTGTAGTTCATAAAGAATACGAACAACACTATGGCTAGACCTGAAACAGTGGCTATGATCAAGGTCTTCCGTTCTATTTCCTTTGCTTGGGTCACTTTTTGCTGTTGGAGCAGTAGGAAGTCCTTTTCTTCTATTTCGGATTGGAGAGCATCTTGAATACGCTCAGCTCTGCCAGCAAATGACAATAATTCAAGACTGTCTTTTTGCTCAAAATGCATTTTCAGAAACCGATTGGCGGCTTCAAACTCCTGATTCGCCTCAAGTAGTTCACCCATTGCCAAATAGGCCTCACTTAAATACAGCCTGCTTTCCAACGCCATGGCCAGATCTATAGCTTCATTAATCATTGATTTGGCCTGATTGACGCGATTAGCAGTTGAATACAGCTTTGCCAATGCCTTCAGACTCTGAATTTGTCCAGGAATGTCATTGGTCTTCTTTCTAATCGAGAAAGCCGAGTCGTAGAAATTTATGGCCTCAGCATACTTCCCATTGTTCTCATAAACGATGCCTTGCCCAAATAGGGCATAGGCTAAATGTCTGGGTCTGGTATTGGATGTACTCTCGATTAAAGAACGTGTCAGAAATTCTTCTGCTTTTTCAAACTCATCTAACTTCAGGTGTAATTCGCCAATATTGTAAAGCAAAAGCGTTCGATGCTGCTGAAACTGACTATCTCTGGTAATCTCAGTTGCTTTGTTTAAATAGTTGAGTGCTGAGTCGTATTGGTTTTTTCGTTTAAATACCTCCCCAATGTTGTTACTGATGGCTAACATCTGGAACCCGCTACGATCTTTGACTGCTTTTTCGGCGCGATAAAACCAATTCAAGGCTTCATCATACATGCCAGCGTACCAGAAGTAATTCCCTCTATTGAGAAGGGCCCATACTTTGCCTTGTTCATCCTGGATAGAATCAGCGACTCTTATCGCCTCCAATATCAACTTACTCGATTTCTTAGGATCTGAGGTGAGATAAGCATAGGATAAGTCATTTATCAATTGTACATAAGCGGTATCACGCTTAGTATAATCGCGATAAGCTCTTTCCAAACTATCTAGTTCCTGGGCGGAAATAGTAAGTAGTAGCCCCAGTGTAAAAATGACGGTTAGCAGTATCCTCATGAATGCGTTCTAGCTGGTGAATTAGATTCCTAAGGTTTTCTAGAAGAGAATTTAGTGAATATCCTTAATTTCTTTGAGTTATACTCAGTTTAAATTGAAAAGAAAGCTCAGCTCAAACTGATTGGTCACTTTCATAATTTCTTCCGTGTACATCAACTTTTTAAAACTGCACTCAGTACTTATTCTTTCATTGAGTGCAAGTCCCGAAGTAGCTTCCACCAACCAGCCTTTATCATTATTTTTCTCTCCAGAAAGGTATGTTTGACCGACCTCCACCAGACCTTTCATCGATCCCAGCCGCTTATAGTATTGTAAACTGCTGCTTAATTTGACAATATGATTTTGTCTTGGCACCACATCATCTTGCCACCCTCCAAACCCACCTAGTACTGCCAGAAGTAGACCCTGACCGCTGGATTCTAAAAGTTTAAACTGTGCCAGTACGGACCCTAACATCTTAATCGTATCCGTGAATTGACGCTCATTGCGATTTGTCGGGGCAGTATGCAGCTCAGCTGAAACAAAGAGTCTCATTTTATCATTTAAAAGTTTCCTATTAGGGAGAATCCTGAAATAGAAGAGAAAGTCCAAATCACCCCAGGACGATCCTGATTGACTACTGGACTGAATTCTGGCCATTTCCGAGGAAGTCAGATCAAAAAAGTGGTAAGGGATTCTTACTTGTATGTAATTGTTATTCCCAGCTGGGATTGACAATTCAAGATACTGCGTAAAATAGCGGTTAGAAGACCTGTCATTACTCAATCGGGAAGAAGTGAGGAATTGCCATTTGTCGCTGAAGTTTTGTGGTGCCGTTCTCCAGAAGCTTTCAAAAGCTATTGGACCATAATCGGTAAATACAATTGGGCTGGGTGATTGGCAAAATAGAGAAATGGGTGCAAGAATGAATAAAACGAAGAGAGCCCTCATTCTTCCTTTTTTACCACCTTTTGGTTTCCAGTTATTGCGTCGATCATTTTAGTGTAGCTGATTTTCTGATTGCCGTCTGCTGACACATAGAAGTATTGCAATCCTTCAAGGACCACCTCGCATGTTCCCAGTTCGTACCTTTTCGATTCCACTTTATCTCCTGGTGATAAAACCTCTCCATTCAAATCCATCAAAGTGGGAGGAGTCTTTTCTTTCTTTTTTCTTCTGAACAATCTCATGATTTCAAGTCAAAGTTGTATCAAACAATTGATATGAGAATCTGTCACCAGTACATTTGTCCTTATGGATTACGGCGACATCATCAAAGACATCACTTCAGGCAATTACGCCCCCGTCTATTTCTTGCAAGGTGATGAGCCTTTTTTCATTGATAATATCATCTCGCACATTGAGAAAAATGCCCTGGACGAAACCCAAAAGAGTTTTAATCAATACGTGCTTTATGGAAAAGAGGTGGAAATGAGCCAAATAATGACCACTGCTAAACAGTTCCCAATGATGGGAGACAGGCAAGTGGTGATTGTGAAAGAAGCGCAGGAAATCCGAGGATGGACCAAAGAACTCAATCAAAATCTTCTTCTGGACTATCTCAACAACCCTTTGGCTTCTACTATTTTGGCTTTTGCCTACAAGTACAAATCGCTGGACAAGCGAACCAAAATCGGTAAAGAGCTTGAGAAGAAGTCTGTATTTCTCCACAGTAAGAAAATCTATGACAATCAGGTTCCAAACTGGATTATGACCTATGCCCAAGCCAGGAAAGTTCAAATTTCCAATAAAGCCGTAATGCTGCTTTCTGAGAACATAGGTAATAACCTTCAAAGGCTTTCAAACGAAATCGAAAAGCTACTTTTGAATTTAAAGGAGGGAGAGTCTATTGATGAAAATGCCATTCATCGGTATGTTGGCATCAGCAAAGAATATAACATTTTCGAACTTCAAAGCGCTCTAAGTTCGGGTAATCAAAAGAAGGCGCAACAGATAGTAAAATTCTTTGCAAGTAATCCATCCAACAACCCCTTGGTCCTGACCATTTTCAATCTTTTTTCATATTTCAACAAACTGTTGCTAGCTCATAGTTCATCTCAAAAGGACAAACAGACCATTGCCAGGGTTATCGGTGTTCATCCATTTTTCGCTGAGGAATATATTCGCGCCTTACGCCAATACTCATTACCAATAGTTCTGAGGAATATCCAATTTATTAGAGATGCGGACCTTGCAAGTAAGGGTGTAAATCAATTGGTCCCTTCTGAGGAAGATCTTTTGAAAGAATTAATTTTTAAACTGATGAACTGATTATATCAAAATCAGTTTGTAGACGTTATAGCATCAATTCCTTATATCACACAGTGCGATTCTTTTTGTTTCCGACTTTGGTTTTGGCCCACTTTTTCACATCTGGCCAAAGTGTTTTCCCTGAAGATGACAGGTCCAATTTGCTAGAGGAGGTTAGACAACAGTATAATCAGTCTAATTGGAAAATCTCAAAGTTGCTCGCTGAAGAGTATATTGATCAGTACCATGAAAATGAGGAAGAAGCGCGGGCATTGTTGCATTCTTCCACGTTGGAGTTAGGGGAGAAGGACGCAAACGTAAGTGCGGAGATTTACCTGAAACACTACCCACTGAGCGCTCATGCCAACTTAGTAAGAATCTCCTTGGCTGATTTTTGGCTCAGAAAAGGGTCTCTGGATAAAGCTTACAGTTGGTTTGATGTAGTGGAGCCCCTGGCAGTCTCCAAGAAACGGTATGGTAGGGTCCTTTATGGGAAAGCACTATGTGAGTTCGAAAGAGGTCAATTCCAGAAATCACTTGAAAATTTTGAGCTGATCTCCTCAAACTCTGACTTCCTAGATCAGTCTATGTTTTATCAAGGGTTTATTTATCACAAGCTGAATCAATATAAGCGCGCTTTAGAACTGCTGCTTAAAGTTCCTGGTGAAAATGCCATTTTATTGATCGTCGATTGTTATAAAGAATTGGGTGAGATAGATAAGCTTTTATCATTCGGTGAAGAGAACATTTCTCGGCTAAAAGGATCCACTAAGGCCGCCCTATATAGGTTCTTGGGAGACGCATATTTTGAGAAGAAAGACCATCAATCGGCCATTAAAAACTACGAACTGCTCATTGGCAAAACGCCCAAGCAGGAAGCGACAGTTTATTATCAACTGGCAGTAAGTTATGAGGAGCTTGGTAACGATAAAAAGTCTATTGAAGCTTATAAGATTGCGGCATTGGATGAGTCTGAAATAGGTCAATCGAGTTCATACAGGCTTGGATTACTCTATTTATCAGAGACGAACTATGAATTTGCGGCAACCGCTTTTCAAAAAGCCTCCAGCCTTGCTCTTTCAGATGAAATTAAGGCCCTGGCTAAGTTCTTAGCCGGAAAAAGTAAAATCCAACTAGAACAATATGATGAGGGCATCAGAATCCTAGAAGAATTTTTGAATGAATACCCAAATCATGAGGATGCTCAAGAAGCATCAGACCTGTTGGCGCAAGGATGGCTGTTGACTTCCAACTATGATTTAGCTATTTCCCATATTGAAAGCCTGGAAAGGCAGACACCTATTACGAAGGAGGCTTACCAAAAAGTAACCTTTTCCAAAGGACTGTCACTCTACGACGAAGAAGCCTTCAATGCAGCTATCCGAAATTTCAATAAAAGTTTACGTTATCCCGAAGAACCACAGATTGAAGTTGCTGCCAGGTACTGGACTGGCGAGGCATATGCTGCTTTGAAAGATTTTGATGAAGCTATGGGATATTGGCAAACCAGTGCCGACGCAGATGATGATGAAATAAAATACCGGTCGCTCTACGCCCTTGGGTCGGTATCCATCGATTTAGGACAGTACCAGGAAGCCGCTGACTATTTCAAAAAAATGGCAGCTATTACCTCTGACCATCCGCTGGCATTTGATTCGCGGCTTAGACTGGCTGATGCTTACTACATGATAGGTTCCTTTGAAAATGCCATTGAAGGTTATACCGAACTCCTAAGCGGGGAGGTTGAGAATCAAGAATACCTGCTTTATCAACTTGGTTTGTCACATTATCAACTTAAGGAGTTTGAAGTAGGACTGGATTACTTAAAAAAGGTAGTTGAAACTCAAGGTCCCATCGCAGATGAGGCATTAAATCAGATGGGTATGATCTCCATGGAAAGGAGTGATTTTCAGGAATCGACTATTTACTTCCAGGCTATTCTGGATGATTACCCAAATAGTCCTTATACACAAAATGCATTGCTCAGAAAAGGTCTGGCGCTTTCCAATATTGGGAAGTTTCCCGAAGCTACATTTTCACTGGGAGAAGTACTCATCAGGTTTACAAATAAGCCTGAAGCCAAGGAAGCATTGCTCGGCTTACAAAGTATTGAACGACAAGGGTATGAAATCCCACAATTAGATAGGTGGATCGAGGACTTCAAAGCCGCTAATCCCGAGGATGACAGTATAGAAGCCATTGACTTTGAGAGGATTAAGACTTTCTACTTCAATGGAGACTATGTAGGAATGAGACCATATGCCAGGAGATTCATAAGAACTCGATCATCCAGCAACTTTGAAGTGGATGTCAGATATTACCTAGCGGATAGCTATTATCAACAAAATCAATTCGACGAAGCACTGAAGGAATTTGAGCCACTGCTAGGTTTTCCTGATTACGACTATTATCAGCGAGTCTTGGATAAGAGAGGAAAGTCACTGCTTGCGTTGAAGTCTTTTGATGAGGCTTTAGAAAACTATCGACTATTCAATAGGAGGGCTCAAAACCCCAAAGAGCAATACCTCGCATTGGAAGGTCTAATGTTAGCTCACAAGTCGTTGAGTTCCGATAGCTGCCTTTACTATGCTGATGTCATTCTCAGGAATGAATGGCAACCGTACAATGGCAGTAAAATTACCCAGTTACACAAAATTGAATTTCTGGTTGACAAAGGTCGATGGCAGCAAGTGGACACCTTAGCAACAGAGCTTTTAAAAGATCAAGATCAATTTGCAGCAAAAGCAATATATCTCAAGGCTTATGCGAAAAGTAAACTCAATGAATACACCGAATCAAATGAGCTCATATTCACCCTCATCGGAGATTATGCCAGTTTCTCTGAATGGACCAATAAAGGCTATCTGTTACTTGTAGATAATTACCTGGGACTTGGAGAAGTCTTGCAAGCGGAAGCTACGAACAACTCCATCTTGGAGAACGCTTCTGATAAAAACCTACTTTCTGAAGCAAGCAGTAAAAAGGCAGTAATAGAGGAAGCCAAAAATACGTTGATCCTGGAATCAACGGATTCATTGACCACTGAAAAGGATTCTATTAAATGAGATCAATTCTTATTTGTTTCATCGTAGCAGTTTGGTTTAGGGTCAATGCTCAGGTCACAAATGATACTATCCCTAAAAATGTAGGAGCGGTAGAAGATGCCGAAATCCTCATTACCAAATCAAGAAAATTATCTCTTCTTCCCAGGGACCGGAAGTTCTATCAACAGGATCTTGGATTTATTAAAAAGGAAAAGCCAAAGCTCGAGTTTTCCAAGGTGCAACCTGAAATCAATTTGCCATCATATAATCCGACACTGGCCAAACCAAAGATTACACTTCCCAAAACGGTAGAAACACTCAACAATGAAGTCAAAATAGGGTTTGGCAACTATATCTCTCCATTAGTAGCAGTACGGCACAATGATTTGGTGAAAAGAGGTAGCTACGGAATAAGCTTTTTTCATGAAAGCTTCTTAAACGGACCCGTGAGAGATCAATCAAGTGGCGATGCGCATTACCGGTTCGGAGCGTCCTACAATCTGGGCCTGGACAAGAGTCGATGGTCTAATTTTTTGAGCTACGAACGAAAGGCTTATTATTTCTATGGGCTTTCTCCCGAGGCCTTTAACCTTGGACAAGGAGTAATTACGGGTAGGTCCAACTGGAATAATGTGGGGTTAACATCCAGGTTCTACAGTAAGTATGAAAAAGTGGATTTCAGTATCGAACCAAGGTTAAACTTTGTCAGCAATGGTGAGAATGGTGGTCAGAACTTTGGCAATGAGTTAGATCTGGGGTTTGAAGGTTTTGTCTCATACGATTTTAACAAAAGCAATCGGTTTAATCTACTCACTGAAGTCCGCTATTCAGATTATAAAGCCGATTTCGGGGGAAGTCAACGAACGCTTGTCTCATTAAGCCCTCAGTATCAAACCAATATCAGTGTAATAAAGCTTGAGATAGGGGGGCAAGCCAACCTCATCGACGATGAAGTGAGAAGTTATACCCAGTTTGGTTTATTGATGGGATTTACATTGCCATTGGACAAGAGCTGGCAAATCAAAGCCGGGTTAGGAAATGAAATAGATCAAAATCGATTACTTGATCTCTATGTAAATAATCAATACTTACTAGATAGTCTATCTCTCCAAACCACAGTTGTGAAAGTTCCATTTTATGCAGAATTGACAGGCAACATCGTAAGAAACCTAAGACTTTCGGCAGGTGCCCGATTTGAGGATATCGAGAATGCAGCTTACTTTATACCCTCTTCCGCAGATAGTTCCAGGTTCTTCCTAAGGTACGACGAGGGGGAATTGAGTATTTTTGAATACTTCGGAAGTCTTACCTGGACGCCTGAGCCCACCTTTACGATTTCTGGTGGTCTATCCATTTTTGAGAACAATGCAACTTCTGAATCTGCTGCCTGGTACAGACCTACTTCCACTTTTAGGTTATCCCTTGAAAAGTATTTCGACAAGCTTTCTGTAGCTGCCAAACTTGAAGGCCAAGATGGATTGGTGGCGCCCACTGTCAATGAAGGACCTATAGAACTTGACCCAGTAGTCAACCTGGAATTGAAATCCGGCTATAAGATCAAAGAGAATTTGTCGGTCTTCCTGGAAGGAAAAAACCTGCTCAATCAGGAGCAGGAATATTACTTCAGATACCCCTCAAGACGCCTTACGGTGAAAGCAGGTATATCATTTCGTTTCTGACGGGTGTTAATAACAATTTGATAATCTTATTTCACCAATTATCAAAAGTTGCTAAATTGGGCGCAATATTTGAAACCTTATGGCTGA
>CAZZHO010000046.1:0-5188 GCA_964653795.1 uncultured Roseivirgaceae bacterium
ATAATTACCTTCCTAATCCGGTATTTAACGACACTCTAAGGCAATCCACCTTCCTGCTGGATACAGACACAGCATCGTTGGGCTTTACGGGTATCTCACATAGTATCCCAATACAGTTTCAAATTCATTATAATCTGGATGATTTTAGGGTAGGCTTTGGTTTTAATTGGGAGAAGCAGTTTGTTTCCGAGCTTCAACCAACCATTTTGGAGAATCAGATCAGGCCATACCAGCCAAACTTCAATTCAACCCAATTCACCAGGATTTTCGGGGTTCTAGGGTATAAGTTCTATGAATACTGGGATTACACTTTTGTGGCAGAGTTGGAAGCTGGAAGAATTGCCGCTGGGAAAGAATTTAACAAGGAGCTCATTACAAGGGGCGTTTACGCTAATATTGGCGTAAGCATCGAGCAGAATTGGTCAGAGTATTTCAGGCTTATATTGAAGCCTAGCTATGAAATCAAAAGCTATCGAGTAGGGCCTGTAGGTCTTGAAAGTATTAGGCATAATCATAATGCCTTTTTCCTCAGGTTTGGTATAAGTATCAATATACCAGAGATTCCCAGAACGCCTATTGATGCCGATCATGTGCAATTGAAGCACGTTATTACTGACCCTTCTACTGGGAGGTTGATGGAAGTAAGAGGTCAACCGATATGGAAAAAGCAGAATCCTAAAGTCGGAGAAAACCACCGTAAACTTTGGCGCTACAAGAATAAAAATAAGCGCAAACTCAATCCTTATTAAAAGAGGATTTGTAGAGTGAAAATTGCTTAAATTGCAGGCTGTTTTACCTAATTTTTATTTGGTCTATACATGTCAGACGGAGATATAGAGAACGGGCAAGAGGGGTCAGGAATTGAAGATCACAACATCATCCCAATTAATATAGAGGATGAGATGAGGGGCGCCTACATCGATTACTCGATGAGCGTCATTATTTCAAGAGCACTACCAGATGTTAGAGATGGTTTAAAGCCAGTACATCGTCGTATCCTTTATGGAATGGACGAGCTCGGCGTAAACTACAATCGCCCCTATAAGAAGTGTGCTAGAATAGTAGGGGATGTACTGGGAAAGTATCATCCTCATGGTGACACTGCCGTATATGATACTTTGGTGCGTATGGCGCAAGAGTGGTCATTGAGATACCCTCTTGTAGATGGTCAAGGTAACTTTGGTTCTGTTGATGGCGACTCACCTGCTGCCATGAGATACACCGAAGCCAGATTGAAGCGTATTTCTGAAGAACTGTTGGCAGATATCGGTAAGAATACAGTGGACTTTCAGCCGAATTATGATGACTCGGCCAATGAACCAACCGTGCTGCCAGCTAAATTTCCTAATCTTCTTTTGAATGGTGCTTCCGATATTGCTGTGGGTATTGCTACCAATATGCCTCCCCACAACCTGACCGAAACGATAAATGGGGTTATAGCCTACATAGACAATCGTGACATTACAATCTCTGAATTGACAGAGCATGTTTCTGCTCCGGATTTTCCTACTGGAGGTACAATCTATGGGTATCAGGGAGTTAGATCTGCTTTTGAGACAGGTAGGGGTAGAATTGTATTAAGGGCAAAAGCGGAAATTGAGCCTTTAAGAAACGACAAGGAACAAATAGTAGTTACGGAGATACCCTATCAGGTAAATAAAGCTTCGATGATAGAGCGTACAGCTCAACTTATCAACGAGAAGAAACTAGAAGGTATTTCCGACCTTCGGGACGAATCAGATAGACAGGGATTAAGGATTGTATATGAGCTGAAAAGAGATGCGATTCCAAATATCGTACTGAACAATCTTTATAAATATACTCAGCTCCAAAGCTCCTTTAGTGTCAACAATGTTGCGCTGGTAAATGGCAGACCAAGGACACTGAACTTAAAAGAGCTTATTCACTACTATGTTGAGCACCGACATGAGGTTATTACCAGAAGAACTCAATTTGAACTCGACGAAGCTGAAAAGAGAGCTCATATCTTAGAAGGTTACCTTATCGCGTTAGATAACCTCGATGCTGTCATTGAATTGATTAGAAATTCCAGAGATCCTGAAACAGCGAAGAACGGATTGATGGAGAGCTTCGGTTTGACCGAGATACAGGCCAAGGCCATTCTTGAAATGAGACTGCAGCGTCTTACTGGACTTGAAAGAGAAAAAATCCAGCAGGAATATGAAGAGATCAAGGAGTTAATCGAAAGGTTAAAAGCAATTCTTGCCAGTGAGGAGCTAAGAATGCAATTGATCAAAGATGAGCTAATTGAAGTAAGAGATCGCTACGGAGACGAGAGAAGAACGGATATCATCCATGCTGCAGATGAATTCACAGCAGAGGACATGATTCCGGATGAGGAAATGGCGATTATGATTTCTCATCAAGGTTATATTAAAAGAACGCCCCTTGTAGAGTACAGAACTCAAGGGAGAGGTGGAGTTGGGTCAAGGGCCGCTAGTTCAAAAGATGACGATTTTACAGAACACTTATTTGTAGCAACAGCACATAATTACCTTTTGATCTTTACTGAGTTTGGTAAGGTTTACTGGAAGAAGGTTTGGGAAATACCTGAGGGCAGTAAAGTTGCAAAAGGAAGAGCAATCCAAAACCTCATCAATATTGATGCTGACGATAAGGTGAAAGCCGTCCTTAATGTAAAATCACTAACTGATCCTGATTATCTCAACAACACATACATCATCATGTGTACGAGACAAGGGACAATTAAGAAGACATCACTTGAAGCATACAGCCGACCCAGACAGAACGGTATTAATGCAATCACGATCAATGAAGGGGATATATTGTTACAAGCTCGTCTTACCAACGGCGATAGTCATGTGTTGATTGCTACTGACAGTGGCCGAGCGATTCATTTCCATGAGTCTGATGTTAGAAGCATGGGAAGAACTGCAGCGGGAGTAAGAGGAGTTAGTCTGGATCCAGCCACCGAACGTGTCATAGGGATGGTCTGTGTACAACATGAAGAAAATCCGACGTTATTAGTGGTATCAGAAAAAGGATATGGCAAAAGATCAGACCTTGGAGACTATCGAATTACGAAAAGAGGTGGCAAGGGTGTCAAAACTTTAAACATTACAGATAAAACTGGACTACTTGTGGCTATTCAGGACGTAGTGGATGGAGATGATTTAATGATAATAAATCGTTCTGGAATCGCTATCAGGACTCCTGTGGTTGACTTGAGAGTAATGGGTAGAGCTACTCAAGGAGTTAAGCTTATTAGATTGAATGATGATGATGAAATTTCGGCAGTAGAGAAGATTGAATTTATTGCAGTAGAAGAAAGCGAAGAAGATGGTGCCGAAAATGTTGACAATAGCGAGAAAAATGATGAAAATTGAAGACAGAAACCTAACTAAAATGAGATTTATACTTACCATAATGATTTGTGTATGCACCTTAGGGGGGCTTCAAGCTCAGAAGAAACCGAAGGTCGGCCAAATTGACAAAGCCTTGAAGAGCGGCGATTATGAAACTGCAAGGACTATTGCAGATCAGGCATCTGAATATGAGAAATTGAAAGATGACCCTAAGACTTGGTTTGCAAGAGCAAGAGCCTATGTGTCCATTGATACAGCAAATGCCAACATAGTGGACAATCCTATGTCTGTAGCTATGAGTTCCTTTGACAAAGCAAGAGAACTGGCGGGAGGAGATGTTTCTAAACTTTATACTACAGATGCAATAGGGCTCCCGGTTGCATTTGAGCAACACATCGAAAATTATTGGGCTTATTACTTCAACAAAGGAGCGACTGCTTATGGTGAGGAAGAATTCGCCAATGCCGTTGAGTCTTTTGAGAAGGCGCAAATGATCAACCCTACAGATACTAATGCGGCAATAAACGGCGGTCTTGCAGCGCACAATGCACAGATGTATGATGCTGCTTCGAGGAACTATCAGAAAGCTATTGACAATGGCGTTACTAGCAAGGACATCTATTCTCTTTACATTTCAATTCTTACTGCTGAAGAGACGCAAGACCTGGACAAAGCGCTAGAAATTAATAGAACAGCCCAAGAACTATATGAAGGTGATAAAGACCTTGCCCGTCAAGAGATTAACCTTCTTCTGACAATGGGTAAGAAAGATGAAGCTAAGTCTAATATTGAGAAGCAATTGGAGGCTGAGCCGAATAACCCTGATTACCACTTCTCATACGGAGTTTTGTTAGAAGAGACTGGAGATTTGGAAGGGGCGAGAAATTCATATACTAAAGCCCTCGAAGCTGATGAAAACCACTTCAATGCCAATTTCAACCTTGGAGTAATGCTCATCAATGAAGCTAATGCTATCATAAAAGAGAGAAATAATCTGGGGATCTCTGATGCTGACCTTAAGAAAGCAGATGAACTAGATCCTAAAATCGATGCTAAGTTAGAGGCTGCTTTACCACAGTGGGAGAAAATCCATGAGATTGAGCCGGGTGAGGAAAACGCTATGACTACTTTGAGATTCATCTACTTGCAATTGAAGCAAACTGACAAAGCTGCGGCAATCCAGGATAAGATTGATGCAGCGGGATTTGAAGAAGATGATGAATAGTTTCTATAGATATTAACACACTTAAAAGCCGCATTTTCAATGTGGCTTTTTTTATGCCCTTTCGTCGGCACATATTCCTGTTGATTCTTAGTTGTTATTTCTTTCAGGAATTAGAATAGATTTTTACAACTCAACCACTAAGAAAGAGAGTACATGATCAGTATCAGTTCTTCCAGTATGGACGAGTTAAAATCTTGCTGGCGAAAGCTAGAAGGAGAATATCAACTAGTAGAGAAAATCCACTTGGACCCCAAGCAGCTGGAATACAAAATGATCATCAGTAAGCTTTCTAAAGAGGACATAAGTCCGGTACTAAAAAGTATCGCTGAGAAAGTCTTTGAAGCTGACGAATTACTTCATGATGAATCCTTCTTTATCGATTTTTCTTTTCAGAATTTTCTAAAAAGAGTAGAGGATGAAAGATCTGGATTGAAAAAATATCCCGGAATTAGTCGGCTAGTGTTTGTTTGGGGGGAACTTCAAACCATGGAAAAAAGGATGCTATACGATTACCTGACAGAACTGGCTTCTGTATACAGAAACGATAGCAATTCATCAATCAGAGCAATCAATTAATTCAACAATATCTAGCTATGAAATTCATCCGTTACATTAT